>NZ_LXHX01000008.1:0-27686 GCF_001649495.1 Emticicia sp. MM
GCTTGGATTGCACGTTTTGTAAAATTGTATTTCATTGGCAAGTTTTTTACACGTAATAAAATGCTCAAAAAAAATTGTAACAGCACGTACGAACTTTTATTTTGAGCAGAGATTAAGGCGTATTAGAATTATCATCTAAAGCATATCCAAAACTGTGCCAGTTCTTTTTAAAAGGTATCATTATCTTAAAAACACCGCAAAATAGCGATTATTTCAGGAATGTGGTGGTGAAGGGTGTTTAAAAAAAGTAAAAGCGTGGTAGGATTTTAAACAAAATTTCCATTTTGTGAAATTAGATAAAAAAATCACAAAATCAAGAGATTATCCTTTAGGATTTTTTTTGAAGAATTGGGTTTGAATTTTAAGTAAAATATTGCCTAAAATGAAGGTACTTATTCATTACACTTTGCATTATTTGAAGTACTTACAATAATGCAAAAACACCCGTTTGGGCGGGTGTTTTTGTAAAGAATTTTATCAGTGATAAATTAAAAGTCATAACCTAATGAAAGATAAAGTTTTGGTGAAGAAACCTCTTTATCTTCAAGTCCCCATGCATAATCAGCTTTTACAAAATAGCCTAGGATAGTCGTACGAACACCAAATCCATAGCCTACTAAAAATGGGTTTTTAAAATTCGTTACAGTAGCTCTAAATGAGTTTGTTCCACCTCCAATAACTTCTGTATTTAAGCTATTTTGGCGATTAAATGGCCCTTTATTACCATACCATGCAGTACCCACATCGGTAAAACCAACAAATTGAAGATTACGTAAGAAATTAGAAGTAAGCGAGCCTTTTGATACATATTGTGCTAATGGTAATCGTAGCTCAAGATTAGTAAGTAAATGACTTGTACCGTATAATTTTGCAAAATTAAAACCTCTTAAATTACCCGAAAAATCATAAAATAGAATATCTCTCAAGTCTCTTGGCACGCCAACTGTTTGCCCATTGCTTGGCTCAATTGTGCGGTTAATAGCATTCTCAACCCCTCCGAGCATCGTTACTTTTGGTGAGTTACCTAGCGAACGACTGTAAGAAATACGACCGGCAAGAATCAAACTTCCGAAAAGTTTATGGTAATGACGAGCATCTATGACCATTCGGCTAAAGTTTTCATTTTTGTTGTTGAAACTATACGAACGGTCAATACGAATTTTAGCTCTTGTACCAATGAGTACTTTACTAAATAGCGGGCTTGTATCATCATAAACAAGCTCACCTCTAAAGCCCATGTAAATAGATTGTAGATTTTTCTTACCTAAATCAGCAATGTCAATATCAGAGGTCGATAAAACATTAGGTGTGAAAACAGCTCTTAAATTCTGGCTGAATGGATAAGATGCATGAGCAGCGAATCGGTTGTAATATAAGCGGCGGTCAATACTTAATACAGTTGTATTTGGTGAATTGATATTTAAGGGGCGAAATAGATAAAGACTTCGATTATCCAATTCGCTTAAAGCAATCGAACGGCGTTGTATATCTACCCCCCAATCAACTCTTTTTACATTATTGTTATAACCTAAATATACATCATGATTACGAAGAACGGGGGTTATGAAAAGCCCAAGTTTGATACTATGATTTTCTAGTAAATCATTCATTACTAGGGTATTTTGCATGCCTAATCGTCTGACTGGGTCAACTAAAAACTCTGACTTTACATCATTGGCTATTACAATATTTTCATAAGCAACAGGGCCTTTAATCTTCAATGTTTCTTTGAATCTGCCAGTTTTTTGGGTAGTTTTATCAAGTGCTTCATTCTTGTTTTTTGTAGCTTCGGCTGCCAAAGATTTGATAATATTTTCAGCATCAAATTCATAGTTGTCAGTATCTACTTCTCCAGCTCCTAGCACAAGCTTTTCCTTCGTTTCAATTGTTTTTATTGAAGCATTGTTTTCTGCTTTTTTTAAATTACTATCTGTACTTTTTTCTTCACTATTGGCATACTGATTATTGATGTAGTACTCTCTCCATTCTTTTAGAAATCTGGTGTAGGATACGCCAAGTGTACTTGTAATACTCGATTCTTCCGTTCGAATAATTCGAGTAAGATTCAAAATATTTGAAATATTATCTTTACCGTATCGAAGGGCAATGTAATTCCAAATAGATTGGCCAATAATTTCTGCATCTTTTCCCTGTATGGTTTCGAGTTTTTTGTCTTTATTCTTTAAAATCGCCGTACGCATGCGGTCGAGGATGAGCGGATTTTCATTTTCTCCCGAAATATACGCAGATATCCCCGCCATATACCACTCTGGAACGGTTAGTAAAAGAGAGCTTTGTAATACTTCCTTCAAGCTTCCACCATAGAGCATGTCATAAACAAATAAACGTGCAATTTGACGAATTAACTGCTGTTTGAATTCTTCTTCATTGCCTTTGTATGCAATCTGAACGCGTGACTTTGCTAAATTTAGAATACTGCCATCTAAATCAATAGGTGCAGTAAGGCCAATATTACTTTGCTCTAATTCTTTGGGATTATTATACAAAAAAATCTTCATGGTGGTGAAGGGAGTATAACCAAGTAACTCGGTTATGCGGTCGTATTCTCCTTCTGCAATTTTTGCTGCATTCTGAGCAATCTTATCACCACTTCGATAGTAGTTAAATTCAAAGTTATTACTCCTAATTGTAAGCCATTCGAACCTTTTGTATTGGATACGACTTTTACCAAACTCTTCTTGTGTAGAAGAGAAATAGCTTTGTGCAGAAGCACTACCCATGCCCAATATAAGCATAAAGCAAATTCCAGTGCTTATTCGACGTAGAGTAAATAAATTTTCCATGCCTTTGTATATTTCCAAGAATATCCGATTTTGTGCTATTTCTGTTTAAAATGCACGCAATTATCTTACAACGAATATAACGAATAAAAACGCTCAATGTTAGCTTCGGCTATTAAAACTTTATTAGTTTCTAAAAAACCGAGCATTTCTTCGGCAAAGTAGGGTGCAAGCGAAACGCCCTTAGTACCGAGTCCGTTAAAGATATATACGTTATGATGCGTAGGATGGTTGCCCATGAATGGGCGGCGGTCTTTGGTAGTAGGCCTTATTCCTGCTTCTTGACTAGTAATTTGGTAAGGCAACGTAAGAAATTTACTTACTTTTGAGCTAATTAGTTCGAGACTACTTTCGGTAGGTTCCCAATCGAGACGGTCCCAGATGTAGGTTGAGCCAAATCTGCATTTTCCTTCAGAAAGGCGAATAATCCAGAAGCCTTGGTTGATAATTTCATTTATGCTATATCCTTCTACCTTAGCTATCAAGGTTTCGCCTTTGGCCGGATTAAAAGGAATCCAATTGAAGTAAGGATTTTGGGTTGAATAATATCCTTCGCAAAAGATAATTCGTTTGGCCTGAATATTTTTATAAGAAATATGGCTTTCAGATATTTTCAATTCAGAAAAATCAAGTTTTTCAGCTTGATAGTTTTCGTTTGTTTGAAAAAAAACTTTAAAATTACTGAGCATTAATGATACATCCACCCAACCCGCTGATGTAGTATAAAGTCCGCCTAATTCATTATTTATAGCAGAAAATAGGCTTGGGTTAGGTTGTACTATTCTAAGATAATTGCCCAAATCGTATTCATCAGTGAGTCGAAGAAAGTGCTTGCGTTGCTGCTCATTGGCAAATGGACGAAACAAGTTGGTCTCATGAAAGAAATTAGACTTAAATTCTTTTTCAAGGGAGGTGTAAAATTCTCTTTGAAAAGGGAAAATTGTATCTGCAAGCCAAGTTTTATCTAGATTTTTACCTGTAATTGGATTGAAAATTCCTCCTGCTACCGACGATGAGGTTGGTAATGTTTCATCGTTAAAAATCAAGACTTTCTTATTAGCTTTCATAAGCTTGTAAGCTAATATAGACCCCGCAATGCCTTGTCCTACAATAATATAATCAAGATTTTTCACGAATAATGTGAGCTTTTTTAGTTATGCTGCTGATTAAAAGGATTTATTTACCAAGAACCTTACTTAAAGCAGCATCTGATAATAGACAAACACTCTCTACTTGTTCGTCGAGTGTCATATATGAGGTATCAATTTCAATGGCATCTTCAGCTTTTCGAAGCGGGCTTTCTGCACGAGTGGTATCAATTAAATCCCTCTTTTTAATATTTTCGATAATGTCCTCAATATCAACTAGTTCGCCACGCTCGTTTAATTCAATTTGCCTACGATTAGCTCTGATGATTGGGTCGGCTGTCATAAAAATCTTCAATTCGGCATCGGGAAAAACAACAGTACCAATATCTCTTCCATCCATCACCACACCTTTCTTTTTTCCCATTTTTCTTTGTTGTGCAACCATTGCATGACGCACCGCTGGAATGGCACTTACTTCGCTAACTTTATTGGCAATATATAGTTTTCTGATTTCATCTTCTACATTAAGGCCATTCAAATAGGTTTCATTTCGGCCATCATGGGCGTTTCTTCTAAACTCAATCTGAATATTGTCTAAGGCCTTGGCTACTTCTTTATCATTTGTGAGTGTTACCAAATGCTGGTGAAAATAAAGGGTAACCGCTCGATACATAGCACCAGTATCGATATAGCTATAACCCAAACGTGCAGCTACTTTCTTGGCGGTCGTACTTTTGCCACAACTCGAATAGCCGTCAACGGCAATGGTAATTTTTTGCATTGAATAGGAATTTTTCTGCAAATAAAATCCTAATTTATCTAAGAAACAATGATAAAATGTAGGTTTAGTTGTAAATAATCAGTTGTTCGTAGAAAAACTAAATTTTAAAAACTTATTTTTGCAATAATCCAAGTTGAGTTTTATCCTCATCAAGAATGGCCCGAGTGAATTATTGATTTCCAAAATTTAAAGGCAGTTAGGCTCGACCCTGAGTTTGTAGAAAATGGGTATACATACACTTTTTCGGAAATTTAGCTCAAAATATAGGTATGTAAACAAAACTCTAAAAAGCGTTAGGCTGAATATTTATTTGGAATCTCTATCACAAAATTTGTACTGAATACATTGCTTTCAACTTTACAACAAAGCCTTTCACCCACCTTTTTTACAACCAGATGCAGCTTTAATTGGTTTTGTTGTTTTCTAATTAATTCCTCTACTTGTTTAAAAGCAAAAAGCGGTTTTACTTGAATATCCTCTGTTTTTATATTGGCTTCAATTTCCTGAAAAAACGAAAAATCTTCACCGACTCTCTTTTTTTCTAGTTCAAGATATAAAAGTATGGTTTCAATTTCTTGCGAAAGGGTAATGCTTTTTTGCTTCGAACTATTCGAAAGTGTTTTTAAAAGATTGGTAAATTCAGTCAAATACTGAGCTGCTTCTAGTGGGCTATGCTGCAAAATATATTGCTTTATTGAATTTAGATTTCCATATAAGAACTGCTGATTCCCCATAATACCTTCAAGTTCAATAATTTTTTCTAATAGCCCCGTTTCTGTTTTTTTCTTGAAATACTTTAACAAGCTAAAACCAAGCATAACCAAAAGAAGAAGCATAATAAGTCCATACCAAATCCAATCGGAAGTGATAAGTAAAATTATGAGGTAAGTTGGTTGTTTCATTTAAGCAGGCAAGGCTTATCGTTATTTTGTTTCAATATCTAAAGTTATTATACGTATAGCGATAAGCGAAGCCTAAATTAGTATTTGGTTGGTTTTTTGTGAAATTTGGTTGTTTTTTACGGAAATTTGGGAGCTGATGGCTCATAAAAAAAGGCAGTGTTTCTGTACTGCCTTTCTACCCGAAAATAAAAGTCTCAATTTCTTTAGCTTTATTTCAATTTGGTCAAAACCTGTTTTAACTCCGTTTCTTCCATTTCGCCAACTCCACGCCACACTTGTTTTCCATTTTTGATAATTACATAGGTTGGAATCTCATCGACTTTAAAAATAGTGGCAATGTTATCGCTCTTTTCCGCATCTATCTTCAGTAATTTGATGTTTTTGTGTTCATCGGCTATTTTATTCAAAATCGGATTCATTTTCTTGCAGGGGCCACACCATTCCGCATAAAAATCAACCAAAATAATTTTATTTTCTTTTATGATTTTGTCAAGGTTATCGAGGGTAAAAGCTGCAATTGGTTGAGTAGTTGTATTGTTTGATACATAAGGTTTGCTTGATGAAGTCCATTTAGCAAAACCTCCTGCCATATCATAGACTTCCTTATAGCCCAAATCTCGTAAAAATACTGCAGCATCGGTACTTCTTCTTCCTGAAAAGCAATAAACAAACACGGGTTTGGATTTATCTAATTTTGCTTTAATGAGGTCTTCAAATGTATCATCATTAAAATTTAGGTTGATAGCTCTTTTCAGATGTCCTCGTGAATATTCTTCAGGTGTGCGAACATCTAACAGTTGAGCATTTTCAATTTTTTCATGAAGTTTACGGTCAAATTCATTGATAGATAATAGGTATGGGTCTTGATTTTGACCAAAAGCATTTCCCATTAGAAGTAGTAAAACGATAAATTTAATCCGTTTCATTAGATTCAAAGATTTAAAGAATAGATGCAAACTAATCTACAAATTTCAAGCCAATTACTTATGTTTAATAATAACGAGGTGTTTCTGAGATTTCATTAAAATTTAAGCCTAAAATTGTAAAATACTAATGAATTATTTTTTAGTAGTACATCGACTTGTATTTTTGTGCATAGATTGTCCTTGCTTAAAGTTCGGACTGGGTTCTTTCATCATATATTAAATTATTTACCATGTCAATTGATTTAAAAATAAAGCAATTAGCCAAAGATTATGCAGCTGAGGTTGTGGCTAATCGCCGACATCTACATACAAATCCCGAGTTGTCTTTTCAAGAATATAATACTGCAAAGTTTGTGGCTCAAAGGCTTAAAGATATTGGTCTAACACCACAAGAAGGTATTGCAAATACTGGGGTGGTAGCTTTAGTTGAGGGTAAAAATCCTTCAAGTAAGGTAATTGGTTTACGGGCTGACATGGATGCCTTGCCTATTTTTGAGAAAAATGATGTGCCATATAAGTCGCAAAATGAAGGAGTGATGCATGCATGTGGGCATGATGTTCATACTTCATCATTGCTTGGAACTGCTAAAATACTTTATCAATTACGCGAGGAATTTGAAGGAACTGTGAAATTGGTTTTTCAACCAGCCGAAGAAAAAGCACCTGGTGGAGCATCAATTATGATTAAAGAAGGCGTACTTGAAAATCCTTCACCAGCAAGTATGCTTGGGCAGCATGTGGCACCCAATATTCCCGTTGGAAAAATTGGTTTTAGGGAAGGAATGTACATGGCTAGCACTGATGAAATATATATGACCATTAAAGGTAAAGGTGGACACGGAGCAATGCCTGACCAGCTGATTGACCCTGTGCTTATTGCGTCACATGTGATAGTTTCTTTACAGCAAATAATATCTCGAAACCGTAAGCCTGCTAATCCTTCGGTGCTATCTTTTGGTCGATTTATTGCTGATGGTGTGACAAACGTAATTCCGAATGAAGTTACGATTCAAGGCACATTCCGTTGCATGGATGAAGAATGGCGTGAAGATGGGCTTCGTCGTATGAAAAAAATGGCTGAGGGTATTTCAGAGGCAATGGGTGCTAAGTGTGAATTTGAAATTGTGAGAGGGTATCCTTTTTTAAAAAATCATCCAGAACTTACTCGCCGAATGAAGGCAGAAGCGATTAATTATATGGGAAGTGACAATGTAATTGACCTTGACCTTTGGATGGCAGGTGAAGATTTTGCGTTTTATTCTCAAGTGGTTGACTCGTGTTTCTATCGTCTTGGTACTCGCAATGAAGCCAAGGGGATTATTTCTGGAGTACATACACCTACTTTTGATATTGATGAGTCGGCTCTTGAGATTGGTCCTGGTTTAATGTCATGGTTGGCCATTAGAGAATTGCAACAATAAGGTGTGCAGAATTCCAGAATGACAAGTAATTCTACCACTTACTGGAAAATACACCGCCACTTACTGGATAGCATTGATTTACAGCCACTTTGGTGTCTTTTTGTACTAAGTCCGTTTAATAAGTTTTGAATCAAAAGGTTGCTTTTTTTAAATTATTGAGTGATTTTTGACGAAAAAAACTGCTAGGTTCATGAGGACTGTAATGATTATTATACAAATTTGTGGGGGACTAACTTTTATACCGTGGTTCATGATTGCGGGTTTGGCTTTTTTGGTTTTTGACTCACCAAGAACAACTCGTCGTTTTTTTCCTTGGGCTCTAATTTTTCTAGTTTATTCATATCCCTTCATTGTGGGCGGAAGTTATTGGTGGGCATGGTCAAGTGTAATTTTAGGAAATTATACAATTGGTTGTTTATGGAGCTGTTTGCCTTTGATAATTTTTATTTTAGGTTATTTCCTAATTGCCCAACGAACTGATTTATTGAAAAGATATAGAAGGTAGATTATCTAATAGTTATCATGTGAAAGCCTAACAAATCCTTTGAAATGTTAGGCTTTTTTATGTTTAGAGAAGATAGTTAGCTTATTTTCGTCTTTTTGCTAAAAAAGCAGATAAGATAGGGTCGAAGCCTTGATTAATATCAGCTTCAATAAAATCTATTTTATATTGTCCACATTTGAGTTTTAAATCATGATAAAACCCTTTGATGGCACTTTGATATTGTTCTTTTACCTGAGATGGTTGTGCTTTAACTTTTTCGCCTGTTTCTAAATCAATGAACTCGTACGGACGTTCTTCGAAATTAAAATCTTCTTCAGTATTTTTATCAATTACGTGAAAAAGCAATACTTCATGTAAGTTGTGGCGAAGATGCTGCATAGCCGAAAATAATCTTTCAGAATTGTTGATGTCATCAAACATATCGCTGAAAATAACAACTAATGAGCGTTTATGAATTTTTTCGGCAATTTCGTGGAGTGTATCCACAACGGAAGTTTTTTTCTGCGGCTTTGGTTTTTGGAGGAGTGTATCCAAATCCATGAAAATCTTGTGTATATGTGAAGGTGTAGATTTTACAGGGGTTTGAATCTCTATTTTATCGGAAAAACTAAGTAAACTTACGGCATCACGTTGTTTCTGAAGCATGTATGCTAAAGCTCCCGCAGCCAAAGTACTGAAAACAATTTTTCCATTATTTTTTTCTGGATAATACATCGAAGAAGATGTATCAATTAGTAAATGACAACGAAGATTGGTTTCCTCTTCATAACGTTTTACGTACAGTCGGTCAGTTTTAGCAAATACCTTCCAGTCGATATAGCGTGTACTTTCTCCAGTATTATAGAGTCGGTGTTCTGCAAATTCAACCGAAAATCCATGAAAAGGCGATTTATGTAAGCCAGTGATAAATCCTTCAACCAATTGTTTGGCTAAAAATTCAACATTGCCATATTCACGTATTTTTGCTAAATCTAACATAACTATTTCTTTTTCGTTGTGCTACTTGGCTTTTTGGCAGCTGCTTTTTTAGGGCTTGTTTTCTTTTTTGTTTGTTTTTTTACTGCCTTTTTTTTAGGCTTAGGAACTGTCTTTTTTAGCACATTGGGTGGATTTATCACCGCAATTTTATTTTCTTCTTCCGGCCCCACGAGGTTCATCGAATTTTCAATGATACTTTCTGGTCGAGTAATAATTACTACACCATTATCGCCTACAACCATTGCTTTAACTTTGGCTGTGCCGCTTTGAAACATATCAAGAAGTTCTGCAGCATCGTGCGAAACATCTAAAATTCTACTTCTTCTGAATGGCCCTCTATCATTAACTCTTACAATGCACCATTTATTGTTAGCCAAATTTGTTACTTCAAGCATCGTACCAAAAGGCAGCGATGGATGTGCACAAGTTAATTCACCTTTCTTCAAAATTTCACCACTTGCTGTTTTTCTGCCATAAAATTTCTTGCCATAATAGGAAGCTATTCCTGATGACTCAGAGCCTAAAACTGCGTTTTGACTGTATATAAATAGGGGTTTTGCTATTAAAAAGAGGAAAAATAAGCTTATTCTCTTCAATATCATTATTCGCTAAAGTTGATTACGAAGTGCATAGTTACGAATTTTTTCGCAATGACCGAAACAAAAAGATATTTCACCCCATCAGAAAAAGTAGTCTTAGGTATAAGTTTTGTATAGTTTGAAATGAAAATAATATAATTTTTAACTAAAAAACATTATAAAAATTTTTCATAAAAATAATTAAATTATATATTTGGAATTCATTCTAAACTCTAAAACCTAAAAGGATTGTGGAAAGAGAAGACAGAGACAAAATTTACTCCAAGCGTGTAAGAGCGGGTAAACGTACTTATTTCTTCGATGTAAGAAGTACTCGTTCGAGCGACTACTACCTAACTATTACTGAAAGCCGTCGTTTCCAAAAAGATGGTGGATTTGTTTTCGAAAAAAGCAAGATGTTCGTTTACAAAGAAGATTTCAACAAGTTCTTGGATGCACTTCAAGAAACAGTTGAGCACATTAAGAGCGAACTAATGCCTGATTACGATTTCGACCAATTCAAAAATGAAGAAACCAGCAATAATGCTGAAGCCCTCGATGACGATTATGCAAGTGGCGGTTCAGATTTAAAGTGGGATTAGTACCTCTGCCAAACACCATTTTCTTGTGATTGGTTATTAAACTAAACCTCTCACTAGTATATCTTTTTAAATACCTTTCTTAATAGGTGTTTGGAAAGATATTTTTTTATACTTCTCAAAGAACGATGTTCTCCTATTTAAAGCTGAATTAATGATTGATAATTGAGGCTTTTATCGTAATTTTGCACCCTCATTTAATAAATAAACTAAACAAAGGTTTGTATTGGCTCCAAACCAACAAACTATTATAAAAATATGGCTTTACAAGTCGGTATCGTAGGTTTGCCTAATGTAGGCAAATCGACTCTTTTCAATGCAGTATCTAATAGTGCAAAAGCACAGGCAAGTAATTATCGTTTTTGTACCATCGACCCTAACGTGGGTTTAGTTGATGTGCCAGATGAGCGTTTGAATAAATTAGCAGAATTAGTGAAACCTAATCGTATTGTTCCGACACAAATCGAAATTGTTGATATTGCTGGTTTAGTACGTGGAGCAAGTAAAGGTGAAGGTTTAGGTAATAAATTCTTAGGAAATATCCGTGAGGTAGATGCCATTATTCATGTAATCAGATGTTTTGAAGATGAAAATATCTTACGTGAAGAAGGTGCAATTAACCCCGTTAGCGATAAAGAAATTATCGATACTGAACTTCAATTGAAAGATTTGGAGAGTGTCGAAAAGAAAATGCAAAAAATTGAGAAACAAGCTCGTGTAGGAAATGATGCGAAAGCTAAAGCAGAATACGATGTTTTGAAGCGTTGCCAAGAATGGTTGATGCAAGGCAAAAGTGTTCGTGAATTAGGTCTTACGAAAGAAGAACTACCGGCCATTGCTGATTTATTTTTGCTTTCTATCAAACCTGTTCTTTATGTAGCCAACGTAGATGAAGCTTCGATGCTTACTGGAAACCAATATTCGGAGGCACTACAAAAGGTTGCTGATGCAGAAAAAGCACAAATGATAGTCTTGAACAACTCGGTAGAAGCTCAAATCACCGAATTAGAAGATGCCGATGATAAACTAATGTTCTTGGAAGAATATGGTTTAACCGAACCGGGTTTAAATCGTTTGATTCGTTCGGCGTATAAACTTTTAAATTTACGCACGTATTTCACGGCGGGTGTACAAGAAGTAAGAGCTTGGACCATACAAGAAGGTTGGAAAGCCCCACAAGCTGCTAGTGTGATTCACACCGATTTTGAAAAAGGTTTTATCAAAGCTGAAGTAATTGCTTTTGCAGATTACGTGAAGCATGGTTCTGAAGCTGCTTGTCGTGACGCTGGTCGTCTAAGAATTGAAGGAAAAGAATACGTAGTTGCTGATGGTGATGTGATGCACTTCAGATTTAATGTATAGAAAATAAATTCAAATATTTGAATACAACATGGCACGTCTTACTTTTTGTAGGCGTGCCATATTTTTTTACTTATGATTATTATCGCTGGAGTTTCTTATCAACTTTTCTCTGCTTGGAAAAAATTTGTGTATTTTCTGTAATGTAATTTTATTATAATATCATACATCGAAATAGTAATAGGATTAAAAAAAGGTTAATTCTTGCGTGTTTTATGATAAATCTTTAGTTGTTAACGTTTAAACAGAAAAATATGCTTAAAAGTATTGCAACTTCTTTTAGAGTTTACTTACATTTGGCAGATTTTATTCCAATAGACTAAAGTTAAACATTTACAAAAATCAAAACCAATTAACAACATGAAAAACTTATTTTCACTATTATTTATGTGCTTTTTGAGTTTGGCTGTCATGACTTCAACAGCTCAAGATGAGAAGAAAGGCTCAAAGGGTGGTTCGAAGGGAAAGGCAAAGACAGAAAAAGCAGATAAAAAAGATAAGCCAGAAAAAGAAAAGGCTGATAAGAAAGATAAAGCAGACAAAAAAGAAAAGGCCGATAAAAAAGAAAAATCAGATGCTAAGGAAAAAGCAACTGACAAAAAGGATAGAGCCGACAAAAAGGATAAAGCTGATAAAAAAGATAAATCAGACGCGAAGGAAAAATCGACTGATAAAAAAGAAAAGACAGAAAAAGTAGATAAAAAAGAGAAAAAGGCCAACGATAAAGACAATACTGTTAAGCCCGCTCCAAAGCCAAATACCAAAGATGATAGCAAAGAAGCAGATGCTTCTACTCGTAAGAAAGTAGCGGGTGCTGACAAGCAAATTGGTAAAGACGAGAAAGGCCGTACTATCTTCCAAGGGCCTCGTGGTGGACAGTATTATATCAATTCAAATGGTAATAAGACTTATTTGAAGGCAGATGGTAAACTGTAATTAGTCGAAGTCATAAATAAAATCCCCAGTTCCTAAAAGAATTGGGGATTTTATTTATATAAGCTTTTAGAAACTAAGCTTTAGGTCTAAATTCTTTCATCACTTCTTGATTACACACCAAATAAGGCCCTTCTATTAAATCAATACAATAAGGAATAGCAGGGAAAACCGCATCGAGACATTGACGTATCGCTTTAGGTTTACCCGGTAGGTTTACAATTAACGATTTATTTCTAATTCCAGCAGTTTGGCGTGAAAGAATGGCAGTTGGAACATACTTAAGGCTTTCTTGACGCATTAATTCGCCAAAACCAGGCATCATTTTCTGGCACACCGCTTCGGTTGCCTCAGGTGTAACATCGCGAGGGGCAGGGCCAGTACCTCCAGTGGTTACTATCAAGCAGCAGCCGTGCTCATCGGCCATTTCAATGAGGGTTTTAGAAATTAAATCTTGCTCGTCAGGTATTACCTTGTAAACGGTTTCAAAATCAGAAACTAAATATTCTTTTAGGGTTTCTACCACTGCTTTTCCTGGAATATCTTCATAAATACCCGCACTTGCACGGTCAGAAACATTAATTACACCTATTTTTATCATTTTATGTTTGTTTATTTCTATGCTAAAAAACGAGTGGTAAATTTAATAAAAAACCTGCAAGAGGGTATATTTCTCTTGCAGGCCTAAATTTAGAAAATTGCGTACTTATTGAATTTCTTAGATTCCTTCAGCTACTACTTCTTTCACTTCAGGGACCATTGTTTTTAATAAACGCTCGATACCATCTTTAAGTGTAATTGTTGATGAAGGGCAACCACTACAAGAGCCTTGAAGATAAACCTTTACTTGGCCTGAAATTTCATCAAATGAAGCAAAATTAATGGCTCCACCATCTGATTCTACCGCAGGACGAACGTATTGGTCGAGCGTAGATTTTATTTTAGCTATTACTGCCGTATCATTTGCATCAACAATAAGCGTGTTTTTATCAATAGTTTTTTGAGCAAATACTAAATTGTTTTGCTCGAAGAAAATCTTCAAGAATTTCTTAATATCATAAACCACATCTTCCCATTCTGTTTCATCATCTTTAGTGATTGTAATGAAATTTGAGGCGATGAAAATACGGCGAATGAATGGAAATTGAAATAAATCGCCTGCCAATGGAGAAGCCTTAGATTCTTCGGCAGTTGAGGCGATTGTTGGATAATCAAATGAAAGTCCTTCGGGAGCAAGTTCGAAGTTCAATACAAATTTCATCGAATTTGGATTCGGACTTAGCTCAGTATAAATCATTACTTGTCTTTGCAACATTGTTTTGTGAGTTCTGAGTGAGTAAACGTATGAATAAATTATATGTTTAATTTATTTTCAGTTTATGATACACCTGATATTTATATGAATTACTTAGTTAGGAATGCAATAGACTTTGCGATATTGCCTAATTGCCATAACTTTTCAACAAATATAATATGAAATTAGTTTGAATTTGGCATAAAAAAACCTGTCAGTCTGCTGACAGGTTTCTTATTATAGACTGAAGAATATTGACTACTCAACGTCTGGGCGGCGAACCGCAATTTAATTAAGCTTCTGCTACAACGCTTACAAATGATTTGCCGTCACGTCCTTTTTTGAACTCAACAACACCATCTGTCAATGCAAATAAAGTATGGTCACGACCGATACCTACGTTTGCACCTGCATTGTGTCTTGTACCACGTTGACGTACGATGATATTTCCAGCGATTGCTGTTTGACCACCGAACAATTTAACGCCTAAGCGTTTGCTTTCTGATTCGCGACCGTTTTTCGACGAACCTACACCTTTTTTGTGTGCCATGATTTCTTGAAATATTAACCTACTTATTTCTGAGAAACTTGCAGGTGTGATGAATGAATATTTTAAATTAATTTCAGAGGGATAAAATTATCCAACGATTTCGTCGATTTGAATTTTAGTCAAATACTGACGGTGACCGTTCTTCTTAACAAAAAAAATATCCTTTACGACGCTTTTTCTTGAAAACGATTACTTTTTCGCCTTTCAAGTGCTCTAAGATGGTTGCTTTTACTGAAGCACCACTAACAGTCGGAGTACCTACTGATACTGCTCCGCTGTTGTCAACAAGAAGAACCTTGTCGAATACAAGTGCAGCGTTCACATCACCTTCTAATCTATGTGTATAGAGTGTGCGACCCTTTTCTACTTTAAATTGCTGCCCTGCGATTTCTACGATTGCGTACATGATTTTGAATTATAATTTACAATTATCTGATTAATTTTTCCAATTGATGCTTTCTTCTTGGGGGAAGAAACTCCATTTGGGGTTGCAAAGTTAAAGAAATAATTTTATTTTTCAAACTATTGTTTTATTTGATTTTATTTAGCATATTGTATTCAATTCACTATTCATAATCGCTTTAACCCTTAAATTAACTCATGAAAATCCGTCAAATTTTACAAGGTAAGAAGATTAACGCTCTTTTTTCAGTAACTTCAAGTACAACAGTATATGATGCGTTGGTTGAGATGGCCGATAAGAACATTGGAGCCGTATTGGTCATTGATGAGGGTAAGTTATCGGGTATATTTTCAGAGCGTGATTATGCTCGGAAAATTGTATTGAAGGGTCGTCATTCAGATGATACACCAGTGAGTGATGTAATGACAGCTAATGTGATTACGGTTGAAATGGAGGATAAACTTGAAATGGCCATGCAGATAATGTCTGAAAAACACATTCGTCACCTTCCAGTAATGGAGAATGCCATTTTAGTAGGAATCATTTCTATCAACGATGTTGTTTCTTCGATTATTCAAGAGCAAAAATCTCAAATAGCTTCTTTACAAGGCTATATTTCAGGTAATTATGCATAAGCGGCATGTAAATATATACTTATTGATCCAAAAAAAAAGGTAAGACTCAAAAGTCTTACCTTTTTCTTTGGATGTATGTTTAAACAGTTACGTGTCGCCACAGTTTACCGGTCTTTATGCGATAAATACCCATTTCTGATAAACCAAATTGCTTAGCAAGAAGCGATTGCTTAGTTTTACCTTCTAATATTTTTCTTTTAATAAGACGAACCCTGTCGATAGTTAGCTTCTGGCCTTTTTGGACAGGTGTGTAGTGCTCACTTTTCTTGAAATGAGCCCAAGCTTCTTCCTTAGAAGCCCATTTTAAGTTGCTTACTTCGTTGTTATACTTGTCGTGGTCGAGGTGGATTACTTGCTCATCATCTTCTCCTGGAGGACCTAAAAATAATTCAGCGATAATGTTATGAACCGGGAATGACAAATTTTTAGATTCACTAATCGGTTTACCTTTCACTCCAATTTTATCACCAACAAAATACACTTTTAATGCTAAACGCAAGCCACTTGTTGGGTTTCCTTTGCTGGGTTTTAAGATGTAACCATCTTCGTGTAAATCTTTGTAAAACGAGGCTATTCTGCCTAAGTTTGAGGCCATATAGCGGCGTTTTGCCCCCTTTGGCTTGAATTCCTTCCAAATTTCATTCGGATAAGAACTAAACCGAATTGTTGCTCTCAAAGGAGGGATTGGCTTCTTTTTAACTTCTTCCATCTTTCTTTACAATTTTAATATCCATAACTAAATGAATAGAAAATCTTTTTATCCATAGAAACTGAATTTCAGCAGGTATGGTTTTTTAGTCACGGCACTTTTTATAACGAAAGCGTATGGATTTTTATTAACCTTCAAAAACCTTTTTGAAAGTAGAAAGCAAGCCCGACCATGAATTATCCTCTTTAGGCTCAGATATCACTTTTACTTTCGGAAATTCTTCGATAACCTCTTTAGCTAATATACCTTGACCTAATTGGGCCAAATCAATTCCTCCAAATGTGCCTGATGACATCATGAGTAGATTAGTTTGGAACCAGTTTTGGCTCATTAAGAAATCTTTTAGTTGTTGAGCATCAGTAAATACCATTAGATTGTCATCACCAAAAGACTTTTTAATATCATCTGGTGTAATCATCGGTAAACGTCTCATTTCTAAGGTGTGAGGAGTATAAAATACGATAGCCGTATCGGCACTATCCATTTTTCCTTCATATTGTGGCAAGAAATCTTTATTCAAGCTACTGAAAGTATGTAGCTCATAACATGCTACTAATCGGCGATTAGGGAATAAAGATTTAGTTGCTTTGGTAGTGGCTTCAAGCTTTGAAGGGGCATGAGCGAAGTCGCGATAGATAAGTGTATTGGCGTTTTCGCCTAATTTCTCTAAGCGTTTTGAAGCTCCAGAAAAATGTTGGATTGCCTGATAGAACTCTTCATCGGTGATGCCTAAACGGTCAAGAATAATCTTAGCACCGTTGAGGTTTTTCATATTGTGTTCACCAAAAATTTGTAGTGCTACTTCTCCTTCTTTTGTTAACAAAATGCACTTTCCATTTTCAACTTTGTAAGGATGTGCTTTGTAAGGAAACTTCGATACATCTAATCGGTCTTTTTCGCCAATTACTTTTACAATATCATCAGTCTCATCATACACGATACTTCCAGCCTTAGGAAGTCCATCGGCTAATTCTTCGAATGTATGTACGTAGCTATCAAAAGTAGTGAAGATATTGAAGTGGTCCCATGCGATACCACTGAGTAGGCAAATATGTGGGTGATAGAATAAGAATTTCGATTTAAGATGAATTTTTGATTCTGGGTATTCATCACCTTCAATGATAATCACTGGAGCGTCATCGCTTAGTTGTACCATCACATCGAATCCTTCTATCTGTGCACCTACTAGATAATCGAATTTACGATTGTAATATTTTAATACGTGCAAAATTATACTGGTAATACTGGTTTTTCCGTGGCTACCAGCAATTACTACACGTTGTTTGTTTTGACTTTGTTCGTAGATATACTCTGGGAAAGAATATATTTTTAGTCCTAGTTCTTGAGCCTTGGCCAGTTCAGGGTTATCAGCAAAAGCGTGCATTCCTAAAATGACTGCATCTAAATCGGCCGTGATTTTTTCAGGAAACCAGCCCAATTCAGCAGGAAGAATACCTACAGCTGCCAAGCGACTTTTTGAGGGGTCGTTGATTTCATCATCAGAACCAGTAACTTGATACCCTTTTTTGTGTAAAGCAAGGGCAAGATTGTGCATAACAGCACCACCAATAGCTATGAAATGTATTTTTTTCGACATATAAAAAAGCTATCAGCCGTTAGCGAATGGCTATTGGCTTTTAAAATTTTAGTTCAAAAGTGTAGTTTTTCAACTATTAAGAAAAATTTGTTTAGCTAAATAATAATAACTAAATGCTTATAGTTAAAAGAAGCTAATAAATTCATTGCAAAGTTCTTAATTTAATATGACATTTGCACATAATTTTCAAATTTCCATCACCTGCCGTTTTGAGGCACCAAAAATTTATTAGTGGATTTATTGGTTACTTAATCAATAGCACTACTTTTTAAATATGAAACGTTACATAGACCTTATCGAGCAAACTTTTGAGTTTCCGACACGTGAGTTTGGTGTTGATGAAAACCATACTTTGTTATTTAATAATGTTCGCTTAACCGATATTATTAAAGAGTATGGTACACCTCTGAAAATTACGTACTTGCCAAAGATAGCAGAACATATTGATAATGCAAGGCTACTTTTCAGAAATGCCATGAAAAAGTATAATTACAAAGGAAGTTATACTTATTGTTATTGCACGAAATCGTCGCATTTTCGTTTCATTATCGAAACTGCCCTCAAGAATAATGTTCACCTCGAAACCTCTTCTTCTTTCGATATGGACATTATCAGAGCCTTGTATGAGGAAGAAAAAATTAATAAGAATACATACATTATTTGTAATGGCTATAAACGCCCGAGGTATTTGGAAGAAATTTCGGCTTTGCACAATGATGGTTTTGTAAACTGTATTCCGATTTTAGATAATCTTAAGGAAATTGATTATTATTTAGAGCACTCGAAAGCAGAAGCGGTGAATTTAGGTATCAGAATTGCTACCGATGAAGAACCGAACTTTGCATTTTACACTTCTCGTTTGGGTGTTCGCTATAACGATGTCAATAGCTTATATTTGGAAAAAATTAAGCCAAATCCGAGATTTAAACTTAAAATGCTTCATTTCTTTATCAACGCAGGTATTAAAGATAATGCCTATTATTGGTCAGAATTGACACGCTTTATGTTTAAATACTGCGAAATGAAAAAGCTTTGCCCTGAACTTGATTCTATTGATATTGGTGGCGGTTTACCGATTCAAACTTCGCTTGTATTCAATTATGATTATCAGGCGATGATTGATGAAATTATTGAAAATATCCAGTGGATTTGTAATAAAAATAACGTTCCAGTACCACATATTTTTACCGAATTTGGTAGCTATACAGTGGGCGAGAGTGGGGCAGTTATTTATAAAGTAATTGATAAAAAACAACAAAACGACCGTGAGCTTTGGTACATGATTGATGGTTCGTTTATTACTCAATTACCAGATTCGTGGGGGATTGGTCAAAAGTATATCATGATGCCAGTAAATAACTGGGATAGTCCGTACGAAAAAGTAAATCTTGGTGGATTAACCTGCGATTCGGCCGATTTTTATAATACAGAGGCTCATTCGGAAGATTTATATTTGCCAATTTTTGACATTGATAACGAAGACCAGTATATTGGATTCTTCCATACGGGTGCTTACCAAGAATCATTGGGGGGCTACGGTGGTATTCAGCACTGTTTAATTCCAGCTCCGCAACACGTATTGGTAAACTTAGATGATGAAGGTAATATTATTACGGAATTATTTTCGCCTGAGCAAGACAGCGATTCGATGATGAAAATATTGGGCTTTAAAGATAAAAAGAGTGAGCCTGCAAAAATTACTACTCCAGCCAAAAAAGCTAAGAAAAATGCGGAAGAGATGGTAGAAGAAGCTGCTTCGTAAAATATTTTATTTAGTAGTACGTTTAAATAAAAAAACTTTGTGTAGTACCTAAAAATTCTACACAAAGTTTATATCAAAAGACCCAAAATAAAATTCTAATGAAAGTTAAATTACTGATTTTTAGCTTAATTGTGGTTGCTTCAATGGCTTCATGCAAACGCCAACAATGCCCTGCCTACGGTAAAACAGCTCCAAAAAATACCATTGAGAAACGCCACGCATAATTTGAGTATCAGCTCAAAATTAGGCAAGGGTTGTGATGAAACGTGAAGCTTCTAGCAGACTGCCAAATTGCCAGTCAGCTAAGTCTGTTGTTTCCTTCCCTCCCGTAATATGTATGGTTTTTACACCAGCTTTTTTCCCTGCTTTTACATCACGCTCGGCATCACCAATCATAAAAGATTGTGTAGAGTCAATTTGATATTTAGCCATTGCCTTTTCAAGCATGAGCGAATCAGGTTTACGTAAAAGAGAATTTGAGGTGTAATTAGGATGGTGTTTGGCAAAGTATAAATCGTCAATAATGCCACCACATTCTGCTTGTAGTATTTCATGAAAATCTCGTACTAGATTTTCGGTATATAGACCTTTAGCTATGCCCGCTTGATTGGTTACAACGATAAGCATGTATCCTGCTTTTTTTAGTAGCGAGAGACCTTCTATAACTCCTTCGCGAATTACGAAATCTTCCCTTCGACTAACGTAGTCGTGTTGCTCTTCATTTAATACACCATCTCGGTCAAGGAAAATACACTTTTTCATGCAGCAATGTTTAATGGTACAAAGAAAAGAAAAAATATAAATATTTTTGAACAATATACTTCAAAAAATTATTATTCAATGGTTTTAGATATTATTTTTGACAAACAAACTAAACACCTTAAACCACATGGAATCAATAATCAATTATTTTGCCACAATCCCTTCAACGCACCGAAGTGCGATTTTGATTGGTGGTATTGCTTTCTTTTGGATGGCAGAGTATGCTATTCCACTCTTTAATTTTAAGTACAATAAGTTTAAGCACGCAGGAATCAATATTTTCTTTACGCTGACAACGATTATTATCAATTTCGCATTAGCTATTATCTTGCTTAAATCGGCTGAATGGGCGGTAAATAATCATTTTGGTATTCTGCAATGGTTGCCAACAATGCCATTATGGGCATTTACAATTGTTGGTTTATTACTACTTGATTCGATTGGAGCATGGTTTGTACATTGGACAGAGCACAAGGTAAAATGGATGTGGAAATTCCATTTGGTTCATCATTCAGATACAAATGTAGATACAACTTCTGCCAACCGTCATCATCCTGGTGAGAGTGTTTTCAGGTTTATTTTTACAACCGCAGGAATTGTTATTGCGGGAGCTCCGATGTGGATGGTATTTATGTATCAAGCTATTTCGGTGCTGCTTTCACAATTTAATCATGCTAATATTGTCATTCCAAAATGGCTTGATAATGCCATTAGCTGGGTAATTGTTTCGCCAGATATGCACAAAGTACACCATCATTATGTGCAACCATATACTGATTCAAACTACGGAAATATTTTTTCCATTTGGGATAGACTTTTTGGTACATACATGACACTCGACCGTGATAAAATTATCTATGGCATTGATACACACATGAAACCCGAAGAGAACGACCGATTGGGTAGTTTACTTAAAATTCCATTTGAACCTTATAGACAACCAATAGGAGAATAAAAAAAGGTGCCTGAGCGAAGTCGAAGGCACCTTTTTTTATTACATCCATTCCCAAGCACTTTGATAAGCTTCTATTTCTTGGGTATAGGAAATAAATTCTTCATAAAAATTTGAGCTTGAAAGCGTAGCACTATCGCCAATGACAATTAGTTTTTTTCTAGCACGAGTCATAGCTACATTCATGCGGCGTATATCTGATAAGAAACCGATTGCCCCTTCAGCATTGCTACGGGTAAGGCTTATATAAATAATATCTCGCTCTTGGCCTTGGAAACTATCAATTGTATTGACCGATATATTATTTAAAACCTCCTTTAATTCGGGAGCATGTTCTACTTGTTCTTTTAGAATGGAAATTTGTTGTTTATAAGGAGAAATAACAGCAATACTTGGAAAATTAGCAGTGCTAAATTTTTTCTTCAATTCTTCTACAAAACCATTTAGATGTTTGACCAAAAATGCTGCTTCATCAGGGTTCGTTGAACTTGTTCCTTCCAATTTTTCATCAAAACTACAACCAGCAGTATCTATAAAATGGAGAGGCTTTTCATCGACAAACAATGTTTGTTTCGCTACTGAGGCATGGGCTTTCAATTGATTATTATAGAAGACCTTTGACGAATGTGCCATAATTTGCTCATTCATTCGGTATTGCTCTTCTAAAAGTGTTACGGCTTCGGGGTGAAGGGCAACACATTTTTCTAGAAGAGTAGTATTGAGCCCATTTTTAGCTGCCTCATTTGATTTAATGGTCGGTGGTAGTTGGCAATGGTCGCCTGCAAAAATAACTTTTTGAGCCTTTAAAATCGGAATCCAGCAAGCAGGTTCTAAAGCTTGCCCTGCTTCATCAATAATTACTGTATGAAAGCTAAGATTACGAATCGTATAATGATTAGCTCCCACCAAAGTTGCAGTAATGATTTGAGTTTTGGTGACAACATCATCAATGACGTACTGTTCAATATTACCCACCTCTTTCATGATTTTGTGAGCCTCATCGAATAATAGTTTGCGTTGATCTCTTTCCGCTTTGCCAAAACTTCGTTTGTATTTATGTGCCATATTACGATATTCATTGGCTTGCTTTTTAAGCGTTTTAGCGTTTTTCATAAGTTGATGATCTGTCATTTTGTTATCTAGTGTGAGTGCCATCAAACGCTCACTTACACGTGCTGGATTACCAATACGCAAGACATTTAGTCCTTCTTCTGATAGTTTTTCGCTCAATAAATCAACCGCGGTATTGCTCGGAGCTACCACCAAGATTGGTGTTTTGGCGTTTTCTTGCTTAATAATTGTCTTGATTGTTTGTACTAAAGTAGTGGTTTTTCCAGTCCCTGGAGGGCCATGAACAATCGCCAATTCATTGGCTGATATGATTTTATTTAAAGCATTATTTTGTGAATCATTGAGTTTCGGAACCGAAATTGGGTGCAAATCAGTTCTGAAAGTTGGCTTTTTTTCGCCAGTTAGAATCTTTACTAAATTCCCTTCTGGTTTATTAGCCATTTCCTGAGCATACTTCAATGCCGACTGCATTTCTTCGTAACTATTATCATCAAAAAGCAAGTCGATTCCAAGTTTGCCATCGCGGGAAAAATCGGGCAATTCATCAGTTTTAAGCGTTATTTTTAATCGATTTCCATTTAAAAAAGAAATGGTTCCTTCTACACGGTCTTTTTGTGGGTCGTGATTGCCAAATAAAACTGCGGGCATACCTGCACGTAGTTGATGCGAAATATCTTGGTGAGTGGTTCGTTCTACTTCAACAGTGAGGTAATCGCCACGGCCAATTTCTGAGCCCCTAATAGCAATCGGATACCACGTAATTCCGTTGGCACGGCGTTCGGCTGCAGAAGTTTGTTCGGTAAGTTGTTGATATTGACGGTGGTCTTCTTCTCGCTCGGTTTTGAGCAAGTCGAGTAAATTTTTAAAATAATCCATATCACAAAGGTACGGAAATATTCAGTTGAAATTTTAGGTTGGGTAGGGTTGAAGTTTTTCAAGTACTAAAATGATTTACCGTATATGGCTCAAATAATCTCCGCAATTTTAATAATTAATTGTGCTAAAGGTATAAGTAGAAACTGAGCAGCAATTGTGCCTATCATACGTGCAATAACAACAAAAGTTAAAAATTTTCGAAAAAATGCTTCAGAAACTGAGCCATCGAGTACTTTATCTGTTAAAGTTGCATTATAAGGTTCAACAAAAAGTAACATGCCAACTACTCCAACTCCAACACTTATACCATTGAGAGAAAGGGCTGTTGTTCTTAAGTTTGGATTTAGAAATCCAGCATATAAACATGATAATACACTTACAGTAATAAAACCGTTTACAAGAATATTTAGTAAAATCATCTTTACCGAAATATCTTTATAATGTCTCAGACGAATTAGATTTTCAATTCTTGGTATAGTAAGACTTTTTCTGAAATGTGTTAGGGTAGAACTTCGGATAGATTTCATTAAAACCTTAAAAATAGACTTATGGTAATATAATGAATCAACTCCTTTCGCCATAAATCTATGTCCAGTAGGAAACGCCAATATGCCTAAACAAGAACCAATTGTTGCCGAAAAAATAATAAGTCTGAATGTAATATTGTTTGGAGGTAAACCATTAATGATTTGACTCTCAATGGATTTTGCCAGTAGTGGAGATTGAATAGAACTTGAAAATTGAGAGATTAAAATGATAATATTGAATATTGAAAAAGAAGAAGCTAATTTCTTAGTTCTTATTCCTACAATTCGGGCTGAAAGGCTTATTATACCGATGAAATGAATAATCATCGTCAGTAGACAAACCTCAAAAATGTTATTTTGAGAAAGCATCTAATAGGGCTTTAAGATGATTTATTTTTTGCTCTTTAATAGTGTTATTACTAGAAAAGAAAAATTTATAAAATATATTTTTAGTAAGTGCTAATTTTATATAGGTTCTGGCTAATGTACGGTTATAAATATCATATTTAAAATTCCAGAATAATATAGGTTTCCGAACCCTTAAATATGGACTTAGTGAATTATAATGAGATATTACTTTATCCAGAAAGATAATATTTTCTTCTCCAAAGAATTGATAACATCTACTCCAAAAATAGCAGTCTCTACCTGCAATTTCTGTCCATTCCCATTTCTCTCTTTCTAAAACGCTGAAATAGCAAATAACCATACCAGTATCTATCCAGCTTTTTTTAGGGTCTGCAGAAAGTTGCACTTTTTTTATGAGATTACTTTGTCCAATAATCATTCCTTTAAAATCTGTATGATGATACTCTTTATAAACATTGTACACTTCCTCTAAAAAAAGGGTATCATCATCTAAACAATAAAAAAAGCCATCTTTGATATTGGCAAATATTACATTCCGCTTTGTGACAGTATCGGCATCTGGGCAATCTAATTCGTATAAGTGTATCCTTGAGTCTGTTTGAATAAAATCATATTCTAACTTTTCTCGTTGTGTTGATTTGGCGATATGCCACCTAATATCATCATTTTTGGGAATACTTTGATAGACCTTTTCTAATAAATGAAAACGGTATAATGGGGTGATAATATGTAACATATTTTAGTGTAAAAGCATTAATATTTATTATCTCTGATAATTTGACAAGGATTTCCATAAGCAATAACCCCGTCTGGAATATCTTTAGTAACTAATGCTCCTGCACCAATGATGGAGTTGCTACCAATGGTTACACCATCAATCACATTTGCTCCAATACCAATCAAACTCTTCTCTCCGATTTTGACAAATCCTGCCACATTTGTACCTGGACTTAGGGTGACAAAATCCGCAATTTCTGTGTGGTGCCCAACAGAAGCATTTCTATTGATAGAAACGAAATTGCCAATTTTAGTAAAGCTAGCAATTGATACCAAACTGTTTATAAGAATACCTTTGCCCAACTCTACTGTTGAAGAAATGGCACTTGTTTGGTGAATAATATTAATAAAATTAAGTTTTTGGTCTAGATAATTTTTTAGTACCGCTACTTTAGTGTAAGGCTTTATTGCTCCTAAAAAAACATCATCATTATTATTGTTTTGATACTCCCTTAAAATATCAATTGAAAATTTAGGATTGTGAAAGGGCTTAAGTTCATCTAAACCTAAATTGTTTATTATTTTAACTTTAGGAAATAGTTGGCAAGATTCTAAATTATCAAATATCATCGTTAGGGTTGGCTCACTTAGCCCCAAAACCGTTAGTTTTTTTATTTCCATAGCCTAAATTTTTAAATTCTGTTGTACTCATATAACAATAATCTAGTTCATTCATAATTCTATGAATTCTTTCGAGTAATTGCCGATTGGTTGCTTTATTTTTATCGTTTAGATAAAGGTTATCTTCCAATCCGATTCTTACTCCATCGGCTTCAATTAAACCAATTAAGTTTGATTTCAATTGGGCTTGTCCGATTCCTCCAAAACAAACTTTTGCAAGATTTGGTAAGTTATGAACAATAGAACTAATTGTAGAAATATCTGTACCAGCATTGAATAAATTACCTAAAATTACATTCATATAAATTGGTTCTACTAAAATACCTTTTTTTATTAAATGATTGGTGAAGTTTATCATCCCAGAGTCAAAACATTCAATTTCAGGGTTTACTCCATATTTTTTCATTTCTTCAATTAACCATAAAATAGTATCTGGAGTATTTATAGAAGCATTTTTAGGAAAGTTTAAAGAAGACATTGTCAGTGAGGCTAAGTCTGGATAAAGACTGAGGACTTCTGCTCTTAAATTATTTTCATTGTAGAAACGACCGCTTAATGATACTCCAATAACCAAATCTGGTGCATGCTTTTTAATGCCTTCTATGATTTTTTGATAGACTTCTTTTTTGTATGTATTTTGGCCTAAGTTATCTCTTGCATGTAAATGAACAACACTTATGCCTATTTCGTAACAAGCTAATACATCGTCAATGATTTCAGAATAATAGATTGGAGCAAAAGAGTTTTCTTTCGTTGTAAGCGTTCCTGTGGGGCAAAGGTTAATAATTTTTGGTAGCATATTATTTTATACCAAAGAAACTGTTAATACTATTAAAAAGGTAAGGGATATTAATTTTATGAAGTGTGTTTGAATGACTCCTTTATAAATTAAGAATAACAAAGATTTTACTTTAAGTATTAATAAGATATAAATGAGCAAATCAGGCAAAAAAAAAGTCTAAAATACAATCATTAGTATTTTAGACTTTTAATTGGTACCGAGGACGGGAATCGAACCCGTACGAGTTTAAAAGCTCACAGGATTTTAAGTCCTGCGTGTCTACCAGTTCCACCACCTCGGCGGTTGGAAAAGACCAACTCTGAAAAAAAAAGCACCAGTAAGGTGCTTACTCTTTCGAGCGAAAGACGGGTCTCGAACCAAAAAAAAACGCGACCTTAACCTTGGCAAGGTTACGCTCTACCAACTGAGCTACTTTCGCGTTTACATTTTGACTTTGTTTTGGTGTCTCTGTCTTAATGTGGTGCAAAGGTATAGCGATTTTCTTTACTTGTCAAGTCTTACAATAAAAAAAAACTATTTTTTTTTCTACTTATTTTGTAATTAACTGATAATAAGATGCTTCACAGTCAGAAAAATTTCGAAAAAATTTTACAGCAATTGTCATGTACATACGTAAGGGCTGAAATTTATTAAATCGAATCGTTCCTCCCGGATTCCACTTAGAAAGAAGTTTTGTTATTCTCAATGCTTCTGCATCACAAGTTTGATTGATTCCTCTCATCACCTTGTGCCCAGACAGACTACCATCTTTTTCAACGACAAATCTGACAAAGACGATATTCTTGTTTTTTTCACTCGGAATTGCTTCAACAGATACATTCTGGTTTGTACAAATGAAAGTATAGAGTGCTTTATTGCCTTGTGGATACGTTGGCCAAATATCGGCAGTAGTGTAAATTAATGTATTTTCTTGGGCAATAACCCCTGTCGAAATACATAAAAGGCTAATTAAATATAAATTTTTCATGTTTTTATAAGTTTAAGTTTCTAACATCTGTACTTTTGCAAATCTATTAAGAATTATTTTTTAAATATAAATATTTAACTAAATATCTAAATATTATTTTAAAGATATTTAGGCTTACCAAAATGGAAAGAACAATCGCTT
>NZ_LXHX01000076.1:0-9046 GCF_001649495.1 Emticicia sp. MM
CTTAATTCATCATTCTCAATTCTTAATTAATATAAAATTTTTACAATATGATTTTTCTTGCCTTTTCCAACCAACAAATATTTGCCTTGCAAAAGTTGGAGTTCGGAAAGTGCCAGCTTTTCATCTGTAATTTTTACTTTATTAATACTTAAACCATTGCCTTGAATGGCACGACGTGCTTCGCCTTTTGATGGATAAATTTCGTTGTTGGTCACTACCGAAACTAAGTCTAATACGTTTGTGCAAGAATCCCAAGTTTCTTTTGAAATTTCGGTGGTAGGAACGCCATCAAATACACTTGTAAAAGTAGCCTCATCTAAACTTTGAAGTGTTTCGAGGGTTCCTTTTCCAAATAATACTTCCGATGCCTTCACCGCCAATTCGTACTGTTCTTCGCCATGCACACGGCTTGTTACATCTTTTGCCAATGCTTTTTGTCCGATTCTCAAATGAGGAGCTTCTGCGTGTTGAGCTTCAATGCTTTCAATTTCAGCTCTTGAATAAAGCGTAAATACTCTTAGTAGTTTTGGCAAATCACGGTCATCTTGTCCTAACCAATATTGGTAAAATTGGTATGGAGAAGTAAGGTTTGCATCAAGCCAGATAGTTTCGCCACCAGCCGATTTACCCATTTTAGTACCATCAGCTTTGGTTACTAATGGTGTAGTGAGAGCAAAGGCTTTGTAACTTAAGCTTTCATCTTCTACTTCGCCCACAATAGCCGACTCTTTTCTACGAATTAACTCCGTACCAGTTGTGATATTTCCCCACTGGTCAGAACCACCCATTTGTAAGCGAACGTTCTTATTTTTATACAACCAGTAAAAATCGTAGCCTTGTAATAATTGGTAAGAAAATTCAGTGAATGAAATACCCGTTGCCAAACGATTTTTTACCGAATCTTTCGACATCATGTAATTAACAGTAAGGTATTTACCTACTTCTCTCAAAAACTCCAAGAAACCTATTTCTTTAAACCAATCATAGTTATTAACCATTTCGGCTGAATTTTCGCCGCAATCAAAATCAAGAAACTTAACTAATTGATTTCGGATACCCTCTTGATTTGCTTTTAAAGTTTCTTCTGAAAGAAACTGACGCTCAGCCGATTTACCTGAAGGGTCGCCAACCATTCCTGTCGCACCTCCAACCAAGGCATAAGGCTTATGACCAGCTAATTGGAAATGTTTAAGCACCATAATAGTCGCTAAATTTCCGATATGCAATGATTTGGCCGTTGGGTCGAAACCAATATAGCCGGCTGTCATTTCTTTATTTAGTTGTTCTTCGGTGCCTGGCATGGCATCGTGAAGCATTCCTCTCCAGCGTAATTCTTCAATGAAATTCATGATATATTTTAATTATTACTCCTTTTTGATACTCGTAAAAAAAATCCCCTTAGCTTACACCAAGAGGATTAATATATAGCTGATATGTATATAGTTATCTTACTTGATGCGGTTTTGAACCGAAACAATAATAATATAAACTATATGACACTTGGTTTTTCATACTGCAAAATTAAGCGATTATTTCTATTTCAAAACAATTCCCTATCTTATTTCTTCTTTGGTGTTTTATCTTTTTTAGCCCAACGATAATAATCACTAAAGTTAAATGTAGCAGACACTTGCAAAGTACGGTTTTGGAAATTCAATGGAATAACACTTTTATCGGCCAAAGTATAGGTTTTATTGGTAGTATTGGTCAAACCATGAACGTAGCGAATATTTAAGCTAAACAAATGTGCTGCATCAAGCATATCAATACGAACGCCACCTGCCACACTAAAGTCAGTTTGAGCATAAGGCCCACGTTTAGTGCCTGCATTAAGAGCATAACCATACTCTGGACCAGCTACTAAATGTACATTTTTGGCTACTTCATAACCCAAAATCAAAGAACCTGTTAGGTATTGATAATTATTACGAAGAATGGTATTTCCTGTTTCGGCAAAGTTAGTAGATGCTTTAAAACTACCACCTTTCGCCTGAAAATATGCTTCTGGTTGAACACTAAATTTTTGCAAATTCCAACGATAAAAAGCACCCAAATTAATATCATTTCTAAACTTATTAAAAATGTTTGTTTGGTTATTAATAATAGCTGTTTTTGAGTTGCTAATACCTCCTTTGAATCCGTATTGAGTATTTGGTCTGATTTGGGCAAAGCTTACTAGGCTCGCTAAAACAAAAAGAGTGGTTAATGTTTTTTTCATTGAAATATTTTTGTCTTGTAGGACAGGTTTTCAAGCTGTCTCTTTTGGTTTTAGTGAATTCGTGTTCACTATTACATACATGGAAAATAAATTAGCGAACTTTATGGTCGCACCAGTATTGATAACGAAATTTCGGTCGCAAAATTACGGAATCAAAAGCGAAGAATCACCATAACTCAAGAAACGAAAATCATTTTCGAGGGCATAATTATAAATTTTCTGCCAATTTTCACCCACCAAGGCGGCTACAAGCAAAATTAATGTAGAATCTGGCTGATGAAAATTCGTAATGATACCTTTACAAACTCTAAATTTATAACTCGGAAAAATGAAAATTTCAGTTTCACCAATGATTTGAGTAAGGTTATTCTCATTCATATAAGCCAAAATAGCTTTCAGAGAATCTACTAAACTTACTTCTTCTGTTTGTTCGTATGGTAATAGTTTTTCGATAAAGAAAGCTTCATTTCCATTGCACAATTTCACTCCATACCAATATAAACTTTCAAGCGAACGCATAGATGTTGTGCCTACTGGAATCACAAAGCTTGCATTGGCCAAAAGGTTTTCGATGAATGATTTTTCGAATACAATTTGCTCACAGTGCATATTGTGTTCTACCACATTTTTCACTTTTATTGGCTGGAAAGTCCCTGCTCCTACGTGCAAAGTCACAAAATCATGTTTGATACCCTTTTGCTCCAATTCGGTGAACACATTTTCTGTAAAATGTAGGCCAGCCGTTGGAGCTGCTACTGCCCCATCTTTCTTCGAATAAACCGTTTGATAAGTATCGTAATCTTTTTGCTCGGTTTCTCGTTTGAGATAAGGTGGTAGCGGAATTTGTCCAAAATATCTAACTATTTCGGCAAACGACAGCTCTCGATTATCCCACGAAAACTTCACATAATTCTTCTCTACATCAACCAACTCGGCGATAAAATTTACCTGAAGCATAGGTTTTTCCAAAGCAGCTCCAGTAATTATCGAACTCACTTTTTCCTTGAATCGCTTTTTATTACCTATCATACAAGCCCACGTACAAGTATCGGTTGTTTCCATTACTTGCGAAACCACATTCGATGGCTCTACGGGATTAAGCAAAAACACCTCTATAACAACACCATTCGCTTTCTGAAAAAAAAGTCTTGCAGGAATAACCTTAGTATTATTGAAAACTAAAAAGGTATCGTCGGGCAAATGTTTAGGTAGGCTATGAAAAATATCTTCCGAAATTTGCTCAGATTTATAAAGCAATAGTTTCGACGAATCACGTGGTTCTACAGGAAAACGGGCAATTCGCTCATCTGGAAGGTCATAATTATACTTTTCTAAGTCTAATTCAAGCATATACTTAAAATTTTAACCAATCAAACGAAGCAATTATGCTTGTTCTTCGCTTGGATTAGTAAACAACAGTCTGATTGGTAAGATAAAAATCAAGATGATGAGCAAAACAAAACCAACAACCAAAACCCAATTATAATCAAAGTCGAGTTTTTGATTTTCCGTGCTATTGATTCGACGCACACCCAACAAAACAAAAGCTAAAAAGGTATTTGTAAGTGCTAAAAAGGCATTAAACCAACCTTCAATTAAGCCACTTAATTGCTCAGGACTTTTCGCCCAAACGCTCATCGGATTCAGTTTCGCAAAGTTGATTTTTAGCACTTGGGTTTTCAAAACTCCCCACAAAAGATTAAAAACGATGATAATGCCGAAGGACATATAGAACAAATCTTGCTTATCAACAAAACCATCAGGATTACCACTTTCGGTATGATGTACGGCTACACTTTCGGGTAAAGTAAAGTAGCAAAGCATAAGTACACCAACCAATAAAGGCATAGAGGCTTTTCGCCAAAAATTAAAAAAAACGTTGAGTATTGACATATCGCTAAATGTAGAATTAAGAATGTAGCATGTAGATTCGAAGTTTCCTCCTTTCTAACATATACTTTTTCTATGATTAAAATGTTTTTGTGAATAGCACACTTCGCTCAATTTTTTCGTTAGGTGCTTTCAGCTGCAAAGTTAGGGCAGAGAATTGAGAGTATCAGATTTTTATTGAAAAAACTAATTTCTACTTTCAGCTTTGTATCTTTAGGGCTTCATTATTTTAGACTTTTAATATGCGTGTTTGGGGAATCTTACTTGTATTTTTTTGCTGGTCGTGCAAAGAAGAGAAACCACCGAAAGAGGTTTCGAGAGGAATTTATTATTGGAAATCGAATTTCAAATTAAATGCTTCCGAAAAAGAAATACTCGAAAAATGCAAAGTTGAAAAACTCTACATCAAAGCCTTTGATTTGGACTGGGATTTTGTCAAAAAAAGAGCTATTCCGAAAGCTTCTATCCGATTCGAAGATTCGGTTTCGAAGAAAACAGCATTGATTCCAACTATATTCATTACGAATCAAGTAATAAAACAAATAACTGATAATGAATTAGATACAACCACTTTTTTCATCAAAAAACACCTCGAATCTACATTCAAAGGAAAGCCTTATAACGAAATCCAGTTCGATTGTGATTGGACTATTTCAACTCGTGAAAAATATTTTAGTTTACTTCGTTTATTAACGAAACGCTTTGCTGATAAGCATCTTTCGGCTACCATTCGCTTGCATCAAATAAAGTTTGCTCACAAAACTGGCATTCCACCCGTCGAGCGAGGCATGCTAATGTTTTATAATATGTCGAATTGGAAAAAAGCCCAAATCAAGAACTCCATTTATGACCTCGATGCGGCATCTCAATACCTAAGTACACTCGATGATTATCCATTGCCACTTGATTTGGTGATGCCTATTTTTAGATGGGCGATTGTTTATAGAGGAGAAAAACTCTTAACAGTCATCAATAATCTCGACAGTGAAATATTAAGCAAATTGAACTTTTTTAGTCAAAAAGAAAACAAATATTGGGTACAGGAAGATACTTCTGCCTTTGGAATTTCGTTGAGAAAAGGCGATATGATTCGCGTGGAAGAAGTGCCTTTCGAAGAATTATTGAAAGGCTCACGTACCTTACACAATAAAATTTCAACACAAAAACTTACCTTTGCTTTGTATCACTTAGACCAACCAAATATCACTTTTTATGGCAATGAAGAACTCTCTCAAATCTATGCTTCGTTTGAGTAATCGAACCAAATCTTTCATCATTTTATTTCTGATTGCTTGCGGCCCCATGCCTTTCGATTACGATGAATTTAAGAGTTTTTTCTCGCCCGAAAGTGCCGCCAATGAATCAATATTTAGACCCTACAATTTTACCACACAATTTACCTATGGCAATAATTATTGGTCGGCAGAAGCTAACCTTTCACCTGACCAAGCAGCTAATCAGCAAGCATGGGCTGAATATGCTGGCATTTCTGAAAAAGAAGTAGGAGCAGAATTATATCCAGCCTACGGAGAAAACAACAGCAATGCTCTAAGCAATGCCTTACAAAGAAAGGGTAAAACTGAAGCTCTTGAATACTTAACTTTAGCTAAAGAAATTGAATCTGTTGATACAGCCTATGAAGACCCTTATGCTGAAAATGATACCACTAAAGCTCAAACACCAACAGATTATGTAGCTTTAGAAAGTAAAATTCAAGATTTATCGGCTCGAACCAATGATTCATTCTTGAAGGAAAGATTAGCTTATCAAGCAGTGAAAGTAGCCGATATGGCCGATAACCCTAAGAAAAGCATTGATTTATACGAAAAACTCGTTAAACCACTCAAAACCAAAACTTTTATCAGTGACTGGGCCGCTTCTCGCATGGCAGGAGCATACATGCACGCTGGCGACTCTACTAGTGCATTTTACCATTTTTCGCAGATTTTGGTGAATGCCCCTACTCGCCAGTCAGCCGCTTATTTGAGTTTAAAAAGAATCACAAAATTTGGAGAAGGTGCTCTAAAACTTTGCAAAAACGATAACGAAAAAGCTAATTTATATGCTGCTACTGCCGTTTTGCCTTTGCAAGATGGCCTACCTTTGCTTGAAAAAATCAAGGATTTAGATTCGAAAAATAAATTACTTGAATTTGTAATGGCTCGTGAAATTAATAAAAACGAGTATTATTTTTTCAATAATCAAGAAACCCTACAATATGGTTTCTGGGAAGTCGATTCGCTCACTAAAGTTAGCTGGAAAAGCAATGCTAAAAACTATTTCGAGAAACTATTGGCCTTTAACCTTGATGCTGCCGAAGATGCCAATCTGAAGAGTTCTCCTTTTTGGTACACCGCTGCTTCATATTTAGCATTTATCGGAAAAGACTTGTCTAAAGCTCAAGAATTACTCCAAAAAGCAAAGGCTATTCCAACCGATAATCAAAGTCTGAAAGACCAAATAGCCATGCAAGAAATGATTTTTGCCGTAAGTGAAACAGATGAAGTTACGCCAAATATGGAGGCTACCGTCATGCCTCTTTTAGAACGCTTTGCTCGTTCTGATAAATTTAGAGTGGCCAATAATTTCAATGCGGCTTGCAAAATCATGGCTGCAAAATATGAGGAGTTACCCGTAAACGATGAATTTGCTGAAAATTTAGGCGAAAAATCTACGGTAGTTTCTTCGCAATCGAACAAATCACTGGGTTGGTTCTCTGGTTGTTTTGGAAAGAAATCGAAAGATGAAAAAACTGCGGAAGGCGTTTTGGTTTCGACTGCTTCGCCCGAAAATCAGGCAAAAGCATTTATCCTGAAAGTTTTGGCGTCTGCTCAACAAGCCAAACAAACTGAATATGGTGGTACGGCTTCATTTATGAGTAATACTGACCAATATGAAATTGAAGCAAAAACTTCTTCGAAAGTAATCAATTATGTCATTGATTATTTCAAGAAAAAATCACCTAATAATTTCGACCAAAAACTACAAGCAATGGCAGGTTTCAATAATGAATACCTATACACTGTTTTGGGTCGTAGAGCTTTGGCCGAACATCAATATGCACAAGCAGCTGAAGCTTGGAAAAATGTATCGCCACAAACTTGGCAAGCCGAACCTTTTCAAACATATTTAGATGTAAATCCGTTTAGCCTAAACGGGCTGGGCGATTCAAACGCCAAACAACGCACTACGCCAGTAGCATTTGCTAAGAGAATGGCAGAATTAGAGTCAAAAATTAAGCAAAACCCTAACGATTTTGAAAGTTTGATTCTTTTAGGTTGTGGCAGCTACAACATGAGTTATTATGGCAATAGTTGGATTTTACTTCGTAGAGAATGGAGTACAAATGATACTTTTGATGAAAATGACGATTATTTTTCATACGATAAAGCTCTTTCTTACTTTGATAAAGCCATGCAAGTTGCACCAAAACCAGAGCTTGCTGCCAAAGCTTGTTTTATGGCTGCTACTTGTCAACAAATCAAGTATGCTGGTATTTCATCAAAAATGTATGATGGTATCTACTCTTTGCCAGAAGATGAAATGAAAGCCAAAGAAGAAGCAATCAAGCAAACTTTAAGTAGCTTGAAAAAAGATAAATATTCTACTTACTTCAACCTACTTAAAACAAAATATGGCAGTACAGCATACGAAGAGCAACTGATTGAAGAATGTAGTACTTATAAAGATTATTTGGCAGGAAAATAACCCTTCGGCTACGCTCAGGGTACAGCTTCCTGTTATAAGAAATTAAATATTCTGTTATAAAAAAATAGTTGTGGCACACTTTTGAAGTGTGCCACAACTATTCCAAAGTAATAAAATGAAAATTTATACAAAAACGGGTGACGAAGGTACAACCTCTCTGGTAGGAGGAACACGCATAAGCAAGGCAGATTTAAAAATCGAAGCTTACGGAACTGTTGATGAACTCAACTCATGGATTGGTTTAGTGCGAGACCAGCCAATCAATGATGCGAGAAAGGCAATTTTAAAGGAAATCCAAGACCGATTATTTACCATTGGCTCTGATTTAGCTTCCGAGCCAGAGCAAGTACGCAGAAAGAAAATCCCAGATTTATTTGAGACAGACATAGCGTTACTAGAGCAAGAAATGGATAAAATGGACACCGAACTTCCTGCATTAAGAGCTTTTATTCTACCCGGAGGGAATCAATCGGTTTCATATACTCACATTGCACGAACTGTCTGTCGACGTGCAGAACGTCTTTCTATTCGTCTATCTAAGGAAGAAGAAGTAAATCCTTTAATTATCAAATACTTAAACCGCCTATCTGATTATTTATTTGTATTATCTCGCAAAATGACACAAGAATTGGGCAGTGAAGAAGTTAACTGGAAACCTCGGATTTAATAACAACGAGGTAACCTCTTCATATAAAAACACTCAGATAAGTAATAGCAAATTTTGAGATAAAACTAATTTAAAACGATTATTATAAGTTAGTTTATAACCTTCGTATTTATCACATTTACTAAATTTCGACACGAATAAAAAACACTTTTTCTATTTTCGTTTTACACTAGCTACACAATAAATTTTCACTTTATTCCCATTACCTACTCCCTTCAAGTTCATTAAATACTTGATTGGCTTCATAGCAAAATACCTAAAATGGACATCTAAATTTGTATTATTTTTAGATTTCACAAGAACTATCTTACTAAGGGGTAAGATATAAATCATTAAAATCTCACCCTTTTTAATGATTTATGGCTATTTTTTCAATGTTTTTTTATCAAGTACTGGCTTATCAAGAAAAAGCGTTAAATTTGCACTTTCAATGTTTAAGGCTCTCACTAAAAGACTTAGAACGAGTTATAAATATATCTGTATTAGTAATCTGGCAAAAATCATTCTAAAATGACCAAGAAAATCAAATCGGCACTTATTTCGGTTTATTACAAAGACGGTTT
>NZ_LXHX01000077.1:0-43345 GCF_001649495.1 Emticicia sp. MM
ATTTCGGTTTATTACAAAGACGGTTTAGATAAAATCGTACAGTTGCTTCACGAACATGACGTCCAAATCTTTTCGACTGGTGGAACCCAAAGCTTTATCGAAAATATGGGCATTCCTGTAACAGCTGTAGAAGACCTTACCAGTTACCCTTCTATTTTTGGAGGGCGTGTAAAGACCCTTCACCCAAAGGTTTTCGGAGGAATTCTTTACCGTCGTGACAACGAGGGCGATGTTCAAACTGCGGCTCAATTCGAAATTCCTTCGATTGACTTGGTAATTGTTGATTTATATCCATTTACAGAGACTGTTGCTTCGGGTGCGAGCGAAGAAGATATTATTGAGAAAATTGATATTGGCGGAATCTCATTGATTCGTGGGGCTGCAAAAAACTTCAACGATGTATTGATTGTTTCTTCGCGTGACCAGTACGATGATGTTTTCGAAATTTTAAAAGCAAAAGGTTGTGCAACTGACCTCGAAGATCGTCGTCGTTATGCCAAAGAAGGCTTCCAGATGAGTTCTAGCTACGATACAGCTATACACAATTATTTTGCTGATGATGTATATGCTTCAACACAAAGCTTTAATCTTTTACCTAAAAAGGTATTACGTTATGGCGAGAATCCTCATCAAGCAGCTACTTTCTATGGCGATTTAGACGCCATGTTTGAGCAAATTCATGGCAAAGAATTATCATATAATAATTTGATGGATGTTGAGGCTTGTGTACGCCTAATTGATGAGTTTAACGAAACATCTTTTGTTATCGTGAAGCACAACAACGCTTGTGGCGTAGCTTCGGCTGCTACAGCTAAAGATGCTTATGTAAACGCATTGGCTTGCGACCCAGTTTCAGCTTTTGGGGGTGTAATTATTTCAAATGCTAATATTGATTTAGCTACTGCCGAAGAACTACATAAATTATTCTTTGAGATTCTGATTGCTCCAAGCTTTGATGCAGATGCTTTAGAAATCTTGAAAAAGAAAAAAGACCGTCGATTACTTATCAGAAAACCAGTTGAAGTTAGTAAGAAGCAATTCCGTACTTTACTCAACGGCGTTTTAGAACAAGATAAAGATAATTCAATTGAAACTGCCGAAAACTTCACCGTTGCTACTGAAAAAGCTCCAACACAAGAAGATATTAAGGCTTTAGAATTTGCCTTAAAGATTTGTAAACACTTAAAATCAAACAATGTGGTGCTGGCAAAAGATGGACAAATGTTGGCTTGTGGTGTTGGTCAAACTTCACGTGTGGATGCCCTTAAACAAGCAATCGACAAAGCTGCTGCTTTTGGTTTCGACCTAAACGGAGCGGCAATGGCTTCTGAGGCGTTCTTCCCGTTTGCTGATTGTGTTGAGATTGCTCACAAAGCAGGTATCACAACAGTGGTTCAACCAGGTGGTTCGATTCGTGATAAAGATTCGATTGATTATTGCAATGCTAATGGCCTTTCAATGGTAATGACTGGTGTAAGACATTTCTTGCATTAAGATTTATATGATAATTATTAGTAAAAAGCGAACCATTCTTTCGAATGGTTCGCTTTTTTATATCAGTTTTTTTCTGAATCTATCAGATATTCACCCAAGCTTCTTTACGGTGACTTTCGATAATTCTTTCGCAAATAATCAACTCACGTAAACCATCAGCAAATGTTGGATACGTTGGATTTTCAGGTTGTTTTCCTGCTGCTACAGCGGCATAAACTTCTTTAAATAATTGCTTAGATGTATCTGGGAAACCTTCGTTATGACCACCAGGGAAGCTAATCAAGCTTTGAGCTTCACGATAGAACAACGATGGATCTTTCATCAATTGTTGGTTTGCACCATCACGTTTGCCAATCCACATTTCGTTTGGTTTTTCAGAGCACCATTCGAAATTAGAAACCGAACCAGAAATCTCAATATTCAAACGATTTTTACGTCCAGCCGAAACTTGGCTTACAGTTACGCTACCTTTAGCTCCGTTATCAAATCTTAAAAGTACACTTGCGTGGTCTTCTGTATTGATTGGCACTTCTTGGTAATCAGATGGTTCAAGCATTTTACCAGAATAGGTTTCAATTGCTTTGAGTGGCTTCAAACGAGTTTTGTGTACAGTATTAAAATCGGCCATTACAGCAGTGATTTTTAAACCTGTAATATACTCAGTAACATCTAAAAGGTGTGAACCAATATCAGCAATGGCTCTTGAATCGCCTGATTTATCTGGTTCTAAACGCCAGTTGTAATCAGTTTGATAGAAAAGCCAATCTTGTAAATAGCTACCCATAATTGAGTAGATTTCGCCTAAATCACCTTTCTCACGCATAGTTCTCATCTGACGAACCAACGGATAATATCTTAAATTAAAGTGAACTGCATTCACTAAACCAGTTTCAGCAGCTAACTTTACTAATTCTTCAGCTTCTTCAATTTTAGTGGCTAAAGGTTTTTCGCATACTACGTGTTTGCCAGCCAACAAAAGAGCCTTCGATTGTGAGTAGTGCAAGAAATTTGGCGTACATACGTGTACACATTCAATTTCCGAATCTTTCAATAAATCTTCGAAAATATACGCACGCTCGATACCCAAAGAAGCTGCTTTGTCTTTCGCTAAATCAATGTTTGCTTCACATAGCCCTAAGACTTCAACATTTGGTAAACGACGGAGGGCTTCAATATGAGCTGGCCCGATAAAACCTGTGCCTACAACGGCAACTTTGATTTTTTTCATGGTAAAACAAACACCCCCGCTCCTAAAAGGGGATAATTTTTTGTGAATAGATAAGATTAACAACCCCCTTTAGAGCAATCCGATGAGTTCGGCGGGGGGCTTATATCAGTTAAAACTACTTATGGCAAATTTTTCAGTATTACAATAGATTGAACTATACAAGAAAAAACCTTCAACTGAAGTTTTATACTTGCGTAACAGATGCAAAACTGGCGATTTTTGTTTAATTTTCAATAAACTAGCTGTTTCTTTATCGGCCGCAATCGCTCTTACTTCTTGGCTCATGCTTTGCACATCTACATGGTATCTGATAAGCAAAGTTCGGAAAAGAGAGCCTTCTAACAAAGGTTCTTCAATGAAATTTGGCAAATTTTTATTTGGAATATAAGTTTGCTCAAACATCACTGGTGAATCTTCAACCAAACGCAAACGTTTAAAAAAAATAAAATCATCTTTAGCCTCACCTTCGAGCAATGGCATAAAAATCATATCATCTAGTGGCTTAAGTACAGGGCCTTCTAAAACCAAAGTTTTTCCGTGCCTATCGCTTGCAACCACTACCTCTGTCCAACCTTTTAATGAAAGCAATCCAAGTGATTTTCTACTGGCCGAAACAATGCTTCCTTTGCCATGCTGACGGGTGATATATCCTTCACGCACGAGTTCGTTTAGGGCTTGTCGCACGGTCATGCGGGTAGCACTAAACTCGCTACAAAGGTCATTTTCAGAAGGCAATAACCCACCTTCCTCATAAATACCCGAAGTGATTTTTTCTTTTAAATTAGCTTGAATTTGTCGATAAAGTGGTGTTTTCATAAATAATGACCAATAAAGGCAGTATCAGAATTTAGAACTTTAATAGCTTGTAATATTCAAAAACTCATAAAAGACACCAAACTTTCATTGAATTTATTTTGAGAGTTCTTTATTAATATTACAAAAAATGAAAAAAGGCATTTAGGAACCCCAAATGCCTTTCCAAGACGAAAATACTTTAACCTATGATGAATAAACCCGATAATCGGGGTACTCAAATTCTTTAAGATTTCTAACGAAATCAATATATATTTTTATACAACTTGTATAGACAACATCAAAATTGTTTACAAAAGAAATTAAAAAACGCTATCTAGGCAAGCATTTTAAATGTTTTTTTTACAATTAACCTTTACGAAACATAAAATAGTCAAAAAAGTATTATTTTATTTCAAAAAATGTTAATTCTTGACACAATTCAAAGGGTCTAATTACTCCTTTCTTTAATAACCAATTGTTGAGTCTTTAACATTCTCTGAAACTAATCCCAAACGCTTTTTTGCATCTTCGATGATGGTTGCCGTAGCAGTTGCTCCAAGGCGAGTGACCCCTATATCCATTACTTTCAAAAGCCCATCAAGGGTTCGAACCCCTCCTGCCGCTTTAATTTGTACATTCTCTGAAGAATATTTACGCATCAACAATAAATCATGTTCGGTGGCTCCTTTATAGTTATAGTCGCCATTGGCTTGTTTGACATAGCCGTATCCAGTAGAGGTTTTTACGAACTCCACCCCTACAATGCTACATATTTTACATAGTTTTATTTTTAGTTTATCCTTTGGTAGAAAATCATTCTCGAAAATCACTTTTAATATTGCTCCATGTTTATGGCTTTCCTTTAAAATAGCATTGATTTCTTTCTTTACATATCGCCAATCTTCCGATAAAACTTTCCCAACATTTACAACCATGTCTATTTCAGTAGCTCCATCTTTACAAGCTTGACGTGTTTCGGACACTTTCTGTTGGATAGTACTGCTTCCATGCGGAAAACCTACTACTGTACACACTTTCACATCAGAATCTTTCAGAAGCTCGCTAGCTTGCTTCACAAAATATGGTTTAATACACACTGTGGCCACATCATAATGCTTGGCTAACTCACAACCTGCAATCAAATCAGCATCTGTCATGGTTGGATGAAGCAAGGAATGGTCAATCATTTTGGCAATTTGGTGGAGAGAATACTTCATGTTTCTAAGATAAGTTTATATAAATAAAAACAAAAGTAAAAAACTCAACTTGTCTATACAAGTTGAGTCGAAATATTTTTTATAATATCCAAAATTTACATTTATAGGAGGCTTTTCTAAAAACACACTTAATAAATAATTAGATGCGAAAACAACAGTATTAAGGTTTTTTTAATAGTTTTGGAAAGTATTCATCAAAAACTAAGTAGTCCACAGGCGATAATTAATTACTAAGATTGATTATTTTGCTTTCAACTGCAAACCTAAACTTACTAAAATCATATATGAATAATTCTCTTTTTAGAAGAAAAGACGTAAGTCAAGCCATCAAAGAAACCGAAGAACGTGAAAGCGAGCACTCTCTTGCCAAAATATTGGGGGTAAGAGATTTAACACTTCTCGGAATTGCCGCTATCATTGGAGCAGGAATTTTTAGTACAATCGGATTAGCCAGTTTCAACGGTGGTCCTGCTGTATCCTTATTATTTGTTTTTGTCGCAATTGCCTGTGTTTTCACCGCACTCAGCTATGCTCAATTTGCTTCGATGGTTCCTGTGAGTGGAAGTGCTTATACTTACGCATACGTTTCATTCGGAGAAGTTTTAGCATGGATAATTGGTTGGGCCTTGATTCTCGAATACGCCGTATCAAATATGGTAGTAGCAATTTCATGGTCAAGCTATTTTACTTCTATGCTTGAAGGTTTTGGCATCCATTTCCCTACTTGGTTAGCCGTAGATTACACCACAGCTAAAGAAGCATTCGAGGCCGTACAAGCGGGAGGTAGCGATATTAACCAAGGAACAAAAACCTTAGCCACTGCTTTTCAGGAAGCACCAAGCTTGGGATTCTTGAAAATTATCTTTAATCTTCCTGCGGGTTTAATTACTGTTCTAATTACTTCTCTTTGTTATATTGGCATCAAAGAATCACGCAATGCCAGCAATTTTTTGGTTGGTTTAAAATTACTCGTTATACTTTTGGTGATTGTGGCAGGTGTTTTTTATGTGAAACCCGCAAATTGGTCGCCGTTTGCCCCTAATGGTGTTCAAGGCGTTTTGAGTGGTGTGGCAGCCGTATTCTTTGCATTTATTGGTTTTGACTCCATTTCAACAACGGCCGAAGAAGCTAAGAATCCCCAAAGAGATTTACCACGTGCCATGATTCTGTGCTTAATTATTTGTACCATTCTCTACGTATTGATTTCATTAGTACTTACTGGAATGGTTAATTATACCGAATTAAACGTAGCTGACCCTTTGGCTTATGTTTTCTCAAAAGTTGGTTTCGATGCAGTAGCTGGTATTATCTCTGTAAGTGCCGTAGTGGCAATTACGAGTGCATTATTAGCCTATCAGATTGGTCAGCCACGTATTTGGATGACGATGAGTCGTGATGGACTTCTAGGAAAGAAATTTGGCGAAATTCACCCGAAATTTAAAACACCAAGTTTTGCCACAATTATCACTGGAATATTGGTGGCCGTTCCTTCTTTGTTTTTCAAAATGAGCTTCTTCGTTGATTTAACGAGCGTAGGTACATTTTTCGCCTTTATTTTGGTTTGTGCGGGGGTTTTATACCTTGATGTCAAAGGATTAAGTAAAGATGCTAAATTCAAGATTCCGTACATCAACGCCAAATATTTGTGCGGCATTTTGATGCTCGGAGCCTTGTATTTTACTTATTCACAAGGCAATGTCATACAGCATTTTGAAGAAAAGCCATTATTGATGGTATTTTGGTTGGTTTGGGGTGGCTTATCAGTGATGAGTTTTAAATATAATTTTTCTTTACTTCCGATTTTTGGTATCCTAACCAACCTTTACCTAATGACCGAACTTGGCTGGTCTAACTGGCGAATGTTTATCATTTGGATGGTTATTGGTTTAATAATTTACTTTGCCTACGGCTATAATAACAGTAAATTAGCAAAGAAATAAATACAAAATTTTCCATTAACAAACCCTAACCTTCTACAATTTTGGCAAATTTCAAAAAAGAAATCAAGCTATACGATGCCGTTATGCTGGTATCGGGCTCAATGATTGGCTCTGGTATTTTTATCGTTAGTGCCGATGTGGCACGTCAGGTTGGTTCTACTGGCTGGCTATTGGCTTCATGGCTATTGGCGGGTGTATTGACCATGCTCGGAGCATTGTGCTACGGCGAACTAACCGCCATGTTTCCTCAAGCAGGTGGACAGTACGTTTTTCTACAAAAAGCATACGGAAAACTTACAGGATTTCTCTATGGCTGGTCGTTTTTCGCAGTAATTCAAACAGGTACTATTGCAGCAGTTGCAGTTGCCTTTGCGAAGTACTCAGGAGTATTATTTCCAGAAATTATAAGTGACAAACACGAGTTTTTTGCCTTGGGAGATACCTCCTTTAAACTTACTTCGCAACGCCTCTTAGCTATTGTGAGTATCATCATTCTGACCTACGCCAATACCAGAGGTGTAAAAGAAGGCAAAATCATTCAAAATATATTTAGTACAACAAAGCTTGGAGCCATTGCGATGTTAATCATCTTAGGCTCTATTCTCGGAGCGAATAGTGATGTAATTGCTCAAAACTTTTCAAACCTTTTTGAGGCTACAAATACTGTCAAAATTGATGGGCAATGGGTAACTACCGCTATCGGAGGTTTTGGAATTATATTGGCTTTAGGTGTGACGCAAGTAGGAACATTATTTTCGAGCGATGCTTGGAATGGACTTACTTTTGCGGGAGATGAAGTAGTAAATCCACAAAAAACGATTCCAAGAGGATTGATGATTGGAACTATCTTAGTAACAGCTCTATACTTACTTATGAATATCACGTACCTGTGCATTTTGCCCATGAAAGGCAATCCTGAAGGAGCTGATGTAATGAGTCGAGGAATTCAGTTTGCCTCAGAAGATAGAGTTGCAGCAGCAGCAGCACAAGTAATTGGTGGACAAGGTTTTTCGGTAGTTGTGGCAATACTAATTATGATTTCAACTTTCGGCTGTAATAATGGGCTGATTCTTTCGGGAGCACGTGTATATTATACAATGGCGAAAGATGGTTTATTCTTCAAGAATTTTGGACAATTAAGCGAAGCAGGTGTGCCTAAAAATGCACTTTGGTGGCAATGTTTCTGGGCCAGCTTCCTTTGTTTAACTGGAAAATATGGCGATTTGCTCGATTATCTCATGGGTGTAGTTATTCTTTTCTATGCCTTTACTATTTACGGAATCTTTATTTTACGTAAAAAACTACCTGATGTCGAACGTCCAATTAAAGCACCTGGCTACCCAATTTTACCAATGCTTTATGTAATCGTGGCTTCAATCATCGTATTGATATTAGTGAAAGAAAAACCACAATTTACTTATCCGGGTCTTGGAATTGTGGCAATCGGAATTCCAGTATATTTCTGGTTCAATAGTAAGAAAGAATAAATGCTTAGCCCATAGCTTTTAGGATTTAATTCTAAAGGCTATGGGCTTATATTATTATGCGAAAAATCATTTTTTTTGATACTGAAACCACTGGCCTACCCAAGTATTACAACGCTCCAATTTCACAGCTCTACAACTGGCCTCGACTCGTTCAATTGGCATTTATAGAATACTACGAAGATGGCTCTTTAGCTGCCAAACATAATTATATCATTCGCCCCGAAGGTTTTACAATTCCACAAAGTGCTACGTTAATTCATCGAATTTCTCATGAAAAAGCACGTTCAGAAGGGCATCCGCTCAAAGAAGTTTTAAACATTTTTCAGCAAGCAAGCAACGAAGCCGCCATATTGATTGCTCATAATTTCGATTTCGATAAATCAATTATTGGGGCCGAATTTCTCCGTAATTCAATGGATTTACAAAGCTTTTTAAATAAACGAAGCTTTTGCACGATGAAAGACCGAAATATTATAAATTTCTGTCAAATTAGAGGAACAAATGGCCTCAAATGGCCGAAATTAGAAGATTTATATTGGAAGATTTTTCAAGAAAAAATGCCCGAAGCACACGATGCTTTCTTTGATACCCAAGCCACTGCACGTTGTTTTTGGGAATTATTGATTCGAGGCATTATTAAGGCGTGAAAAGCTTTCTTCAAAAAAATTTTGGCAAAAACAAAACATTCTTCTAACTTTGTAACACAAAATTATAAAAGCCGATGATTCTGCTCGATATTGTTTGCTAATGGCAAACTATCTTCCTTACATTCTTATTTCCTTTTGAAGCTTATTTTTATAAGCCCTATTTTATCATTTTTACAGATTAATGTTCGCTATTCTGCATTTGCTTGAATACTACAAATATTATTGTTTCTAAAATAAGTTTTGCTGCGAACTATTGATTCTTTATACTCTTTTTTATGCGTAAGATATTCGACCTATTTATTCAGGCTCTTCGAGGAGAGGAGCAAAACTATACAGACGTAAGCATTAATCGGGCAATATTTTTATTATCCGTTCCCATGATTTTTGAAATGGTTGGGGAATCACTCTTTGCGGTTGTTGATGCGTTTTTCGTGGCCCGCTATGTTGGAACTGAAGGTGTGGCAACAGTAGGACTCACCGAATCAGTGCTAACTTTAATATACTCAGTTGCCATTGGTTTAAGTTCCGCCGCTACGGCCATTGTAGCTCGAAGAGTGGGCGAAGGCAATAAAACTGAAGCAGGTTTGGCAGTTGCACAAGTAATTCTGATTTCGCTCTTATTGGGCTTAAGTGTTGGAATAACAGGCTTTATTTTTGCCGAAGATATTCTCCGACTAATGGGCGGCAATGAACACCTGATTGAAAAAGGCAGTAGTTTTACTCGAATTATTTTTGCAAGTAGTCCTTCAATTGTTTTACTCTATACACTTAGTGGTGCTCTACGTGGTGCAGGCGATGCCTCTACGGCCATGCGTTCGATTTTGTTGGCTAATTTTATCAATATTTTCATGGATTTCCTCTTGATTCCAATCATGGGATTAGGCGTAGAAGGAGCTGCCATTGCCACTAGTGTAGGCCGCACGATAGGCGTTTTATACCAGCTTTATGCTTTATTTGGTGGAAATGGAAACATTCAAATTTTGAAAAAACAGTTTATCCCCGATAAGGAGGTAATTAAAAACTTATTAAGCATTGCAGCGGGAGGAACTGGGCAATTCTTAATTCAATCAGCCAGTTGGATTTTCTTAACACGTATTCTTTCTTCATTTGGTAGTGAAGTTGTAGCGGGTTATACGATTGCTATTAGAATTATTATCTTCACGATTTTACCTTCATGGGGAATGTCAAATGCTGCGGCCACATTAGTTGGACAAAATCTGGGGGCAGGAAAGCCCGAACGAGCAGAACAGTCAGTTTGGCGAACGGCTTTTTATAACATGATTTTCTTGCTTACGGTAGGAATTATATTTGCATTTTTTGCCGAAAGTTTTGTTGGTATTTTCACCACCGAGGCCCATGTTATCGAAATCGGTGTTTTGTGTTTACAAATTATCTGTTTGGGATATATTTTCTTTGGTTATGGAATGGTCATTGGCCAATCATTAAATGGTGCGGGCGATACCCTCTCTCCTACCATTATGAATTTTGTTTGTTTTTGGCTAATCGAAATTCCATTGGCTTATTTCTTAGCAAAAACGCTCAATTGGGGACCAAATGGTGTATTTTGGTCAATCGCCATTAGCGAATCTATTTTAGCCATTGTAGCAATTTTTGTATTTCGCAGAGGTCGTTGGAAACGAATGAAAGTATAATAAAACAAAGGAGCTGCAAGACTTGCAGCTCCTTTGTTTTATTTCCATTTATTGTTTCATCAATTGACCACGTATTTCGCCAGATGCCGACTTTGCAGAATGTATATTTACATAATAATTACCAGCCATTAGGTCAGCTTCTTGGTCAGCAGTAAGAGCAACAGTTGCAGATTTAAAAGGCGAAGTAAATGTTGATCCGAAGTTAAAAACTACACCACCAGTTGTACCTTTTGCTCCTTTATGAATGTGCCATGCTGTTGGGCTTATACCCGAGTATGTAATTGTATAGGTTAGTATCTTAGTATCTTTATTATAAACACCATCTAACATACCAGAAGCTGTTGTTGAAACAGCCGGCACTTCTTCAGCCCCCGAAAGCATTGCCATAAACGCAACATCAGATGATACAACCTCATCTTTCTTGCACGAAGCAAGCATAATTCCTACCAATAGGATGGTAACTATTAAATTTTTTTTCATTGAATTATTAAAAGTTTATGTTTTAATAATTTACGTATTTTTTCGGTCATTGGTTGTATTTCTATTTTAACTTATTCCTTCTCTAATTAATAATTGGGAAGGTCTTGTAATTTAGTTTATAAAAATTAAGCGAAAATTCTCTTACTTTGCACCCAAACATTTCTTGAATTACTGAATTGAAAAATTACTTTCGACTACTCTCTTACGCCAAACCACTTGGAGGTTTTATTATACCATTTGTCATTACTTCTATTTTGGCAAGTCTTTTCGGTGTTTTAAACTTTACTTTGTTAATTCCGCTATTGAATGTCTTATTCGACCAAGAGATTATGCAAGTTGCCGAAAAACCAGCTTCTATATTTGCATTAAAAGACCAATTTAATTACCATTTTTCACAAGTTTTAACACAATACGGAAAGTTTGGGGCCTTGCAATTTGTTTGCGGCGTAATTGGTATTTCGGTTTTATTAGCCAATATCTTTAAATATTCAAGTATTCGATTATTGGAAGGGTTCAAAGCGAATATGGTATCTAATCTCCGACAAGCCGTGTTCGATAATTCAATTCATTTGCACCTCGGCTTTTTTAGTAACGAACGCAAAGGAAACCTTATTTCTCGAATCGTGACTGATGTACAAGAGGTTGAAAACTCCATCGCTAATACCTTCTCTGCAGCTACCAAAGAGTTATTTTTGTTTATCTTTTATATTGCTTCGTTATTTTATATTTCTTGGAATCTGACGCTTTTTGCTTTATTAGTAATTCCTATTTCGGGTATTTTTATTTCTACACTTGTGAAAAGAATGCGTCGTGATGCAGGTGAAGGTCAACAAAGACTCAGTAATCTAATCAGCCTTATGGACGAAGCCTTTGGGGGTATGAGAGTGGTGAAAGGTTTTGTGGCCGAAAAGTTTATCATCAATAAATTTAAAACCGAAAACGAAGGCTATAAAAATGCCATTTTTGGTTTGGCCGCTCGAAGAGAAATGTCTTCGCCATTTTCTGAAATCATGGGAGTTTTTGTAGTCATTGGCATTCTGCTTTATGGTGGCTCTTTAATTCTTGATGGAAAATCAGCCCTGACTGCCTCTGAATTTATTAGTTATATCGTAATATTCTCACAAGTAATGCGACCAGCCAAAGACATTTCAAATGCCTTTAGTTCTGCACAAAGGGGCTTAGCATCGGGTGAAAGAATCCTCGAACTAATTGATAATCAACCAGCTATACAAGATAAAACAAATCCTAAAACAATCTCAGCTTTTAATAATGCTATTGAAGCCAAACAAGTAAGTTTTGCCTATGAAAGTGGGCAAGATGTTTTACGAAATATCAATTTTATCATCAACAAAGGTCAGACCATTGCCTTAGTAGGTTCATCGGGCGGAGGAAAATCAACCATTGCCGATTTAATTCCAAGGTTCTATGACCCAAAATCTGGAGCAATTACCATTGATGGTGTAGATATTCGCGATGTTTCTCAACATTCACTTCGTAAAATCATGGGTATTGTTACGCAGGAAGCGGTTCTCTTCAATGATACCATTTTTAATAATATTGCTTTTGGTGAAAGCATTGGCTTAGAAGAAGTACAAGCTGCCGCCAAAATTGCTAATGCTCACGATTTCATTATGCAACAGCCTAACGGCTATGAAACCGTAATTGGCGATAGAGGTACAAAGCTTTCGGGAGGACAACGCCAACGTCTTTCTATTGCCCGAGCGATTTTACAAAATCCACCCATTTTGATTCTCGATGAAGCCACTTCCGCACTCGATACCGAATCGGAAAAATTAGTACAAGAAGCTCTTACTAATTTGATGAAAAACCGAACGACCCTCGTCATTGCCCATAGACTAAGTACGATTCAAAATGCCGACCAAATTTTGGTTGTGCATCAAGGTCAAATCATTGAGCGAGGCACGCACGACGAACTTTTAAAATTAGAAGATGGCTTCTACAAAAAGCTAAGTTCAATGCAATCGTTGTAATTGCAGAACTGCTTATTGGTGTATTGATTACTGGTAAACTGGTTATAAGTAAATTAACAATTAGAACACCTCCTACCAATACACTAATAACAAATTTTCCAATAACTAATAAACCAATACACCAATAACAAATAACCAGTAACAAAATTGATTACTCGCCGCGACATACTCGTAAAAGCTGCTAATTTCTGTGCGTACCAAGAGCGTACGCATGATGAAGTGCGTGAGCGTTTGCAAAAATGGGAAGTTTGGGGCGATGAAGCAGAAGAGATTATTGCCTATTTGATTGAGGAAAATTTCTTAAACGAAGAGCGTTTTGCAAAGATTTTTGCAGGAAGTAAATTTCGGGTAAAACAATGGGGAAGACTTAAAATTAAGTATGAACTAAAAGCACGAAAACTTTCAGAGTACTGTATCAAAGTAGGTATGGCCGAAATAGACGACGATGATTATGTCAATACCCTACAAGAAATTTTAGAAAAGAAAAAACACGAACTCCGCACCGAAAAACACCCCTTAATTCTGAAACAAAAGCTAGCCAGATATGCCATTGGTAAAGGATTTGAATCAGATTTAGTTTGGGAGATTATTGGAAAAATAACCTCAAAAAAATAGCCCATTACCTCAGCAATGGGCTATTTTTCTATATCATTTTTTACTTATTGCTTAGCAAAAACAAAACGAGTTGTTGTAGTTATGCCCGCTTTTGTTTCAGACGTTGACCAAGTCATTTGTGACTTGCCGCTAAAGCTTAAGTCAACTATTGTTTGGCTTCCATCAGTATCTGTGATAGTCAACTTCTCATCTTTTACTTCATATTTTGATGTCGCTGCTATTCCAACATAATCTTCTACTTCAGATTTACAAGCATCTGGAATTGAGCCTGTTAATTCACCATTACTCTTAAAAGTAAAAGAAATATCTTTAATACAAGGCAAAAACGTAGCCAATAACGGTAATTGGTCAATTTCTGCTTTTGTGCCTTCTTTCGCATAAAGATTTGAAATTTTCCAAGTGCCTACAATCTGTGCCGATGGAGAATCATCAGTTGATTTTGAACAATTCATTACCGTCAGAGATAATGATGAGACTATAAAGAGAACTAATAATTTTCTAAGATGAGACGAAATTTTCATATTCTTTGGATAGTAATTGTGAAACAGCGAATTTACTATGAAATGTTTCATTATAACGAATCTACTTTTATAAAATTGAGCACTTATTTAGTAAATGGCAAAATTTAGTCCTGCCTCGGTGTTTTTTTCTTCCGTTTCATTCAATATTTCTTGACGCTCTTATAAATAAAACACAACTTTGAGTAACGATTTGTTTATCAATCTTTTTGTTCAAATTACGAATATGAAACAAAGCTTTTTGGCGATTGTAGTAATGACAAGTTTGGTCATTGTTTCTTGTAAGAAATCGGCTACTACCAATACTAACCCACAGTATAAAGCACTGACGGAAGCTGTCTATGCTTCTGGGAATATTTTTCCAAAAAACGAATACAAACTCACAGCCAATGCTGATGGTTTTTTGCTCAAGCAAATAGCCTTTGAGGGAGATATCGTATCGAAAAACCAAATGCTATTTCAGTTGGAAAGTGCTACACAAGATGCACGTTTAGAGGCCGCCAATAATATTTTTCGTCAATCAGAAGCTAATTTTAGTGATAACTCCCCCATTCTTGATGAATTGGAATCTCAGCTTCGAAATGCTCGCACAAAGCTTGCCAATGATTCGATAAACTATCAACGCTACAAAGAACTTTATGAACGTAATGCTACAACCCGCATTGATTATGAACGAGCAGAGTTGGCCTACCAAACCTCCAAAAATGATGTTTCGGCTCGTAGGAAAGCTTGGCTTCGTACAAAAAATCAGCTATATGTAGATTTACAAAATTCTAAATCAAATTTCCGAGTAAATGCCCGCGAAGATGATAATTATCGAATCAAGAGTTTTATGGATGGCAAACTTTATGAAGTCTATAAAAAACAAGGCGAGCTTGTGCGAAGAGGCGAAGCCATAGCTCTTATTGGCGATGCCAACGAAGTATATGCTCAACTGGCCATTGATGAGTCAGACTTTGTGAAAGTAAAAGTTGGACAAGAAGTATTGATAAAAATTGATGTTTATAAAGATAAAGTTTTTAAGGCTCGGGTTAGCAAATTATATCCAAAACTTAATAAAGCTGACCAAACTTTTAGAATTGATGCCGAATTTACTGACGAACAACCCAATGCGTACTACGGCATGACCATAGAAGCTAATATCATTATTTCACAAAACCCAAGGGTACTCACGATTCCCAAAAATTATTTAGTTGGGAGTGATTCGGTTTGGATTGAAGAAAATGGAGATAAAAAGAAAATTAAAATCATAAAAGGTGTAGAAAACCTTGATATGGTAGAGGTGAAAACTGGGCTTACCGAAAAATCGGTTTTGGTGCTTGGGAATTAATTATGTGTTATTGCCACGTTGAGACAGGGCAATGCTCTGTCTCAACAATACACCAACAAACAAAAAAAATTAAATCATGAATCTCGGTATATCTTTCCAAATAGCCAAAACTCACCTACTTACTAAGAAGCGTCAAACGCTGATTGCCATGTTGGGGGTTACTTTCGGAATTGCGATGTTTATCGTTATGATTTCGATTATTAAAGGTGTTAATCAATTTCTTGAGGATTCTGCCCTCGATGCTACTCCTCATATCAGGATATATAAAGAAATCACGAGTAACCACCCCAGTATTATCGAAGAAACAAATCCCAAAAACTTCAATGTGGTCTATCATCAACTACCTAAAAATGAGCTAATTAATATCAAAAATGGGCTACAAATTGCAGCAAATATTGAAAAAAATCCAGCGGTCATTGGTGTTTCACCACAAATTAGTTCGCAGGTATTTTTCAATAAAGGCCCTGTTCCGCTCTCCGGGCAAATTGCAGGTGTAGATATTCTTAAAGAAGACAAACTTTATAATCTAAGAAAACGCATGAAGTCAGGCAGTCTTGATGCCCTGCTTTCGAACCCTAACAGTATTTTGATGGGAAAAATCCTCGCTCGCAATCTCAATGTGCGAGTAGGCGATAAAATCATGATTACTACGCCTACTGGTAATCTAAAATTGGTAAAAATAGTGGGTATTTATGGTTTTGGTATTCAGACCGTTGATGGCGTAAAATGCTATGCAAATATCTCAATGGTTCAGGAAATCTTGCAAAAAGATAAAAGCTTTGTCACTGATATTCATGTAAAAATGAAGGACTCTCAGTTGGCACTCAGCTACGCTAAAGATTTGAAAAATCAATACGGATACAAAACACAAGATTGGGCAGAGGCGAATTCGGCATTTTTAGCAGGCGATAAAATTCGTAATGGCATGGTAGTCATTGTATCTATTACCCTTTTAGTTGTAGCTGGTTTTGGTATTTATAATATCATGAATATGAATGTAATTAATAAAATGAAAGATATCGCCATTTTGAAAGCAACTGGTTTTGCAGGAGCAGATATCGTATCTATTTTCTTAATTCAATCAATTATTATTGGTGTATTAGGGGCTTTTTTGGGTATCATCATTGGTTATGGACTCAGCTATTTGGTTTCGGTAATGCCTTTTGATGCTGGCGATTTTCTGGATATAAAAACTTTTCCAGTATTATTCGAATTCAAATATTATGGTTTAGGGATGTTATTTGGTGTAGTCACAACCCTGTTAGCAGGTTTCCTCCCAGCACGAAAAGCATCAAAAATTGACCCCGTAGCTATCCTCAGAGGCTAAGTAAATCTCCTAACATACAAATTGAGATAATTTAATGACAACGAATAAAAATATTGTAGAAAAAGTAGCTCCTCAATCGGGGGCAGGGGCTGTACTCTCTGCTACTAATATCAACAAGTATTTCTATGAACCTGAAAAATTTCAGGTCTTAAAAAATATTTCTTTTGAAGCGAAAAAAGGCGAGTTTTTATCATTAATAGGCAAATCTGGTTGTGGAAAATCAACACTTTTATACATTTTATCAACCATGGACACCGAATATGAAGGTAGCCTAACAATGAACGGCCAATTACTTACTGGCCGAACGCAAGACCAGTTAGCTGCCTTTCGAAATGAGCATTTGGGGTTTGTTTTCCAGTTTCATTTTCTTTTACCTGAGTTTACAGTCTTACAAAATGTAATGCTTCCAGCCATGAAGCTGAGTAAATATTCATTAAAAGAAATTGAAGAGCGGGCTTATCAAAAACTCAAACTCGTTGATATGCACGAACATGCCCACAAACAATCGTCTAAGCTTTCGGGTGGACAGCAGCAAAGGGTGGCCATTGCACGTGCTTTAATCAATGACCCAACAATATTGATGGGCGATGAGCCGACAGGCAACCTTGATAAAAAGAATTCGGCTGTTGTTTTTGATATTTTTAAACAAATTGCCCACGAAAATAACCAAACAATTATTGCTGTAACCCACGACCCCGATTTTGCGAAAGGAAGTGATAGAATTATTGAAATGTCGGACGGACAAATTATAACATGACTTGTAAATCACATAAAAAAAAGGATTTTCTCGCAAAAATTTTTGCCAAACCCAACCAAACTGTAGCTACCATTATTCTATTAATGGCTGGTATAGCGGCCATTGCACGTTGGTATATTTTCCACATTGAGCTAAAATATAATTTAATACTAAGTCTTATTTCATTGATTGTATTAAGTTCAACTTGGTTCTTTTTTCGTTGGCTTTATTCTTATTTTGATAAAATAATGCCCTACGACCGTGGAATTGTGAGGCGTCTGGTTTTACAAATTTTGGTTAGCTTAGTATTTGTACTTATCGTCACCCGCGTTGTTTTCTTAATTGGTAGCAGCTTTATCGTATTTCAAACAACTATTGCCCGAGAGTCAACAAACTTAGCTCAATTGGCTGGGATTTCTTCTGAGATATTACTGGTATTTTTGCTCAATTTAGCTCATTTTTCCTATTATTCACTTCAGCAATGGCGAGAAAACGAACTCAGAGCTTCAAATCTTGAAAAAGAAAAATCGCAGGTGCAATTCGATAATCTGAAGAATCAGCTCAATCCACATTTCTTATTTAATAGCCTTACATCTCTTGATTCGCTTATTCACGAAAATCCAGCTTTAGCTAGCGATTTTCTACGACAACTTTCACGTGTCTTTCGTTATGTTTTACAGAGTAAAGAAAAAGGCTTGGTTAATCTTGAAACCGAACTTCATTTTATTAAAAATTATATTGCTTTGCTTCAAACCCGATTCGGTGATTCGCTAAAGATTGTATTCGGGATTAGCAAAGAGGCTCTCGATTTACAGATTGCTCCTGTAACTTTACAGATTTTAATCGAAAATGCTCTTAAACATAATATCGCCAACCAGCATACACCACTGATAATCAAGATTTTCAATGAAGATAATTGTTTGATTATTGAAAATCCCATTCAATTAAAAAAACAAGTCGAAACTTCAAACGGACAAGGTCTAACCAACTTAATATCATTGTATAGTTTTTTAAGCGATAAAGAAGTAATTATTGAACAAACCGAGGTATTTAGAGTAAAAATACCCTTGATATAAAATGAAAATCCTTTTAATTGAAGATGAGCCGCTCGTAGCAAAAAACCTTGAAAATTTGGTAAAACAGCTCGAAGCAACAGCCAATATCATTGCAACAATTGATAGTGTAGAAGAAGCTTTACGATGGTTTCGTAATAATGCTGAGCCTGACCTTATTCTATCGGATATTCAGCTTTCGGATGGTGTAAGTTTTGATATTTTTCAGGAAATCCAACCACTTTGTCCAATAATTTTCACAACTGCATACGATGAATATGCCATTCGAGCCTTCAAACTCAATAGCATTGATTATTTACTTAAACCTATTGATAGAGAAGAATTAAAGGTAGCTTTTGAGAAATTTAAGCGAATGAGTAGTTCAAATACGAGCAATAATCGCTTTCAAGAACAGCTTTCTCATCTATTAAATGATTTAGAAAATAAGTCAGCTATCACTAAGTTTAAAACTCGATTTACGGCTCATCATCAAAGAAATATTGTTGCAGTTGGCATTGAGAAAATAGCTTGTTTTTACAGAGATGAAGTGATTTGGATTCAAACCACTGATAATCAACGACTCATCACAGATTATAATTCTTTAGATGAAATTGAAGAACTCATTGACCCTGACTTTTTCATAAGAGCGAACCGCCAATTCATTGTCAATAAAAACACCATAGAGAGTTATCGCACGCATTTTACGGGTAAAATTGAAGTAAAATTGGTTGTTTCGACCAAAGATGATGTGGTTGTGAGTAAAGAAAAAGCCCATCAATTTAGGGCTTGGTTTGAGGAGTAATAAAGTTTTAGTAAATTGGTTAAATCATTAATAATCGCCAAATACCCGAAATTAATAACAAGACCAAACAAAAAGGCGTAAGTACTTTCCAAGAAAGATACATCAGTTGATCAACACGTAGGCGAGGGAGTGTCCAACGCACCCACATTTGAATCAAGATTAAGAAATAAGATTTTGATATTAGCCAAAAAGCTCCCCAAGCATCGGCACTCCAATGCCCAATCTCTCCGCTCGTCCAAGTTCCTAAAGTGAATGAACCTAAATTAGGGAAAGGGGTATTCCAACTACCTAAAAACAAAATTGCTCCTAAAATAGCTACCAAAAGCATCATACCGTATTCTGAGAGCATAACAATTGCCCATCGAAAGCCTGAGTATTCAGTATGAAAACCACTGATTAGCTCCGATTCTGCCTCGGGTAAATCGAATGGTGCACGGTTAGCCTCAGCTAAAGAGGCTATGAAATAGATTACAAAAACAATGATTAAAAACGGGTTACGCAGGATATTCCAAGTTAAAATTCCACCATATTGACCCACTTCCACACCTGTTGCTTTTATACCAAACAGGTAATTTTTTTCGGTAGAAAAAAGCCCTTGCTGAAAACTAATTTCTTGTAAATCAAGCGTTTGTGTAATCAAAACCACACATAAAACCGATAACCCTAGCGGCACTTCATAAGACACAATTTGAGCCACCGAACGCATCGCACCAAGCAAAGAGTATTTATTATTTGATGACCAGCCCGCCATCATGATTCCTAAAATATCGAGTGAAACGACCGACAGCAACATGAAAACACCTGTTTGGGTAGCCGAACCTCGTAGATTAGGCGAAAGCGGAAATAGTGCAAACCCCGCAAAAATAGCCATGAAAATCATCAAGGGAGCAAACTTAAATAATCGTCGGTCAACCGCTGAAGGGATAATGTCTTCTTTTTGAATTAGCTTTAATAAATCGGCAATTAGCTGAAGTAGTCCCCATTTACCAACTTCCATTGGCCCCGTACGGTCTTGAATAAAAGCCGAAACCTTACGTTCGACATATACTCCAACGACTACATTGGCAAAAATCACTGCGAGAAATATGAGTATGGTTATGAGCATGTTGGCTATTGGGAATCAAAACTCAATTGGCATTTGCTAAACGTGCCACACTTTCAGAGTGTGGCACGTCTGCTATATTTTATTCAAATTTAGTGCCTAAAAATTAAAACTCTGCATTCTTAGGTGTACGTGGGAATGGAATTACATCACGAATATTTGTCATACCCGTTACGAATAATACCAAACGCTCGAAACCAAGTCCGAAACCTGAGTGCGGAGCCGAACCAAATTTACGCGTTTCAAGATACCACCAAATGTTTTCTGGGTCGATACCTACTTCTTTCGTACGAGTTAATAATTTCTCATAATCATCTTCACGCTGCGAGCCTCCGATGATTTCACCAATACCTGGAAATAATACATCCATTGCACGAACTGTTTTTCCATCTTCATCTTGCTTCATGTAGAAAGCTTTAATTTCTTTCGGATAATTGGTCAAAATCACTGGTTTTTTAAAGTGTTTTTCTACCAAATAACGCTCATGCTCTGACTGCAAATCGATTCCCCACTCAACTGGGTATTGGAATTTTTTCTCTTTATGAGGTTTCGAGCGAAGTAAAATTTCAATCGCTTCGGTGTATGTCAAACGTTCAAATTTATTCTCAACTACAAACTTCAACTTCTCTATCAAACTTAATTCACTACGCTCGTTTTGTGGTTTATTTTTCTCTTCTTCTAATAAACGTTTTTCTAAGAAAGCTAAATCTTCAGCACAGTTTTCAAGTGCATAACGAATAACGTACTGAACGAAATCTTCGGCTAAAGCCATGTTATCTTCTAATTCATAGAAGGCAACTTCTGGCTCAATCATCCAAAACTCAGCCAAGTGACGAGTAGTATTTGAGTTTTCGGCACGGAAAGTAGGTCCGAAAGTATAAATTTTAGATAAAGCCAAAGCTCCTAGTTCTCCTTCTAACTGTCCAGAAACAGTCAAACTTGTTTGGCGACCAAAGAAGTCTTCGCTGTAATCAATGCTGCCATCTTCAGCTTTTGGAGGATTTGCCAAATCGAAGTTAGTTACATGAAACATCTCTCCTGCTCCTTCAGCATCAGAAGCCGTAATGATTGGCGTATGAAGATAGAAAAAGCCATTATCATTATAGAATTTATGAACCGCATAAGCCAATGCGTGACGAATACGAAAAACCGCTCCAAAAGTATTTGTACGGAAACGTAAGTGGGCTTTTTCACGCAAAAACTCCATAGAGTGTTTCTTAGGCTGCATCGGAAAAGTCTCATCCGCAGTGCCATAAACCACTACTTTTTCAGCCTTTACCTCAACGGCTTGTCCCGAACCCATCGAAGCAATTAGCTTACCTGTTACAGCTACACACGCACCTGTACTTACCAATTTAAGTGTTTCTTCATCAACGATTCCACCTTCTACAACCGCCTGAATATTATTTATGGTAGAGCCATCATTAATGGCGATAAAAGTTACGGCTGCTTGTCCACGTTTGGTTCGTACCCAACCTTTCACGGTTACCTCTTGTTCGTTGGGTGTCTGCTTCAGTAATTCCTTGATTTGCATAATTCTTTGTTATTCTTGAATTGAAGTGCAAAAATAGGAATAAAACTTTTCTTAAACGCTCATTGAATAGATTTATGTACTGAAGCAAAGCGTTTTTTCTGACTTTAATATGACAATTCGCTTATTTTTTGTAACTTAGTTTCATTAAAGTCGATTGTATATGGTACTTGAGAAAGATGTTGAAGTAATTCCTCGAAAAATTCCCGAAGAATTCATCTATGAAATTATGGATGGAAAACCAATCTATTATAAAGGATACAAAGAAGCGATAAAGAAACATTTAAGTGCCGAAGAAATTATGGGAAGCAGTTCATTGCAAGCAGAATTAATTAACTATATTTTAAAAATTCTTTATCGTTTTTTTGATGAAACAAAATATCGTATTCATACCAACGAGTCTGGCTTACAATTAGCTTATAAGGATACACTTGCAGGAGATATTTTAGTGTATGATAAAGCAGTATTAACCGCCGATAAAATCACAACAAAATATTCAAATGTACCGCCGAAATATGTGATTGAAGTTGATACAAATGCCGATTTAAGTGAAACCAATTTTATGGATTACCTAACTCGGAAAACTGAAAAACTCTTTGAATTTGGTACTGAAAAAGTCTTTTGGATAATTACAAGTTCTCAGAAAATTCTTATTGCTCAACCAGATGAAGATTGGTATATCAGAAGTTGGGATAAAGAAATTGAGCTTTTTGATGGAATAATCATCAACATTGGAAAATATCTGGATGAAGAAGGAATAAAAATTTCTTAAAATGCAAAAAAGCCTTGAAAATTACATTTCAAGGCTTTTTATATTATGAAATTACCATTTTAAACCCTTTCAAACACCGTAGCGATACCCATTCCACCACCAATACAAAGTGTTACGAGACCCGTTGATTTATTGGTACGCTCAAGTTCATCAATCAATGTACTTGATAGAATCGCTCCAGTAGCTCCGAGTGGATGCCCTAAAGCAATTGCTCCGCCATTGACATTTACTTTTGAATGGTCAACGCCAAAATGCTCCATAAAAAGCATCGGAACTGCCGCAAAAGCTTCATTTACTTCAAATAAATCAATATCACTAATATTCATTCCTGCTTTCTTCAACACTTTTTCGGTTGCAGGTACTGGCCCAGTCAACATGATGGTTGGCTCAGAACCCACTACGGTAAATGCCTTGACTTTGGCACGGGGCTTTAAACCTAACTTTTCACCCATGGCTTTATTACCTATCAATAAAGCTCCTGCTCCATCGGTCAATTGTGAAGAATTCCCTGCATGATGCACATGATTGATATTCACCAAATCATTGTATTTCAAAAGTGCCAAAGCATCCAGTCCCATTCCTCCCATCATTTCGAAAGCTGGTTTTAACTTTCCTAATGACTCAAGAGATGTTTCAGGGCGAATTCCTTCATCTTTATCGAGCACCGTAATACCCAAATTATCTTTTACCGCCACAATAGATTTATAACGATTTTCGGCTTGTGCTACTACTGCTCTTTTCACCGATTCTACCGCAAAGGTATCAACATCATTGCGTGAATAACCATATTTTGTAGCAATCAAATCAGCTGAAATTCCTTGCGGCACGATGCTGTGCTGTGCAATTATTTGTGGATTCATCATTAATGCTCCACCATCTGACCCCATAGGCACGCGTGACATTGACTCTACCCCACCAGCTACCATCAAATCTAATTGTCCTGACATCACATAAGCCGCAGCCATATTGATAGCTTCCAAACCAGATGAGCAAAAACGGTTTACTTGAACACCCGATACACTTTGGGCATAACCAGCCATTAAAACAGCAGTGCGTGCAATATCAGCTCCTTGTTCACCAATCGGTGAAACGCAACCCATTATTACATCATCAATAAGACTGGTATCAAGATTATTTCGGTCTTTTAAAGCTTTGAGGGCCGTTACTAGCAAGTCAACTGGTTGAATCTCGTGTAGTGAGCCATCAGATTTTCCACGACCACGAGGCGTTCGAACGGCGTCATAGATATATGCTTCCATTGTCAATGTTTAGTGAATGATGAATAGAAATAGTATGCTTGCATACTTTATTCGACAAAGCTAATCAATAGTTAGGTTTGATGCAAATCATGAAAATGCTAATTTTATGAAGTAATGATAGAACTATTTTTTTCGTTTAAATCTTTCATAATTATACGACACATCGAACCCGATATTTTTTAACTATCCATTTTACTTATGCTTTCACTGTACCGCAATGCCTTTGGTGGTTTATCTCGACAAGTCTGGCTATTAGCTTTGGTAATGCTCATTAACCGAAGTGGCACCATGGTAGTGGCATTCCTAACGCTTTATCTTACTCAAAAACTTCACTTTAGTATCACTGAAGCAGGTTTTGTGATGGGTATTTATGGCATTGGCTCCATTTGCGGAACTTTCATGGGAGGACGCCTGACCGATAAAGTTGGGTATTACCCTGTGCAGTTTTGGAGCCTGCTACTGGGTGGTATTGTATTTTTAATTCTGGTTCATGTTGAAAATTATTTTGTTTTTTGCGGGTCAGTATTTTTTTTAAGTGCATTGGGCGAAGCTTATCGACCTGCAAATACTGCTTCAATAGCCGATTTTAGCACACCAGAAACCTTTACCCGCTCAGTTTCCTTGATTCGTCTTGCCATTAACATTGGTTGGTCAATTGGCCCTGCCATTGGTGGTTTTTTAGCCTCAAGAGATTATACTTTACTATTCTGGGCCGATGGTATCACAAACGTTGGAGCAGCTATTTTGGTATTTTCTTTTCTTCGTACAACTCGTAGAAAAAAAGCAGCAAAAAAAGCAGATGCCCACGAAATTAGTCAAAAAGATTCCGTTTATAGCGACCGCCCCTACCTTATATTTTTGGTTCTTACTACACTTTACGCGATGGCTTTCTTTCAATTATTCACAATTGGGCCATTATTTTATAAGCAAGTGTGCAAATTAAGCGAAATGCAAATTGGCTATATTTTAGGAATCAATGGGCTCATAGTTGCCTTTGTTGAAATGATTTTGATTTATAAGATAGAAGGAAAGTTCGAAAAGCTTTATCTGATTAGTCTGGGAGCGGGTCTGGTTGTAATTAACTATGTAGTATTCCTACTTTCGCACGATTATATGTGGCTAATTGTAGGAATTATTTTTGCTACTTTCTCTGAGATTTTCGCCATGCCATTTATGAATGCGTTCAGCATCGAACGGTCAAAACCACATAATCGTGGCCAATATTCTGGTTTACATTCAATGACTTGGAGTATTGCACAAGTTTCTGCTCCTTTGATTGGGACACAAACGATTGCTTTTTTAGGCTTTGATACTCTTTGGTTTGTTTTAGGTTCGTTTGGACTTATTTCCTCACTTGGTTTTATTTGGATGAAACGTCTTTTATAAAAAAGCCATTCAGTAATTGTACTGAATGGCTGTATAACAACTATAAGTTTTCATTAACAAACTTTTCGGAGTAGTCTTTTATCATTTGCCTAACTACTCTGAATTGCTCCATTATTTCCTCTTCTGTACCTGTCGCTTTAGCTGGGTCAGGAAAGTTATAGTGAAACATGTTGGCATTGGTCGGAAAATAAGGACATCTTTCTTTAGCATTATCGCACACCGTAATCACGAAATCAAAATCAATATTGGTGTATTCGTTTACATTGTTTGAAGTATGCCCTGAAATATCAATCCCATCTTCTTTCATAGTAGCAATAGCACGTGGATTTACGCCGTGAGTTTCAACACCTGCACTGTAAATTTCTGCTTTATTACCAGCAAAATGTTTCAAATACCCTTCTGCAATTTGGCTTCTGCAACTATTGCCTGTACATAGAACTAATACTTTTTTCATTGATTTATTTTCAAATTTAAACAAGTAACCAAAGTAAATTAATCAGCGTAAATCTAGCATCAAAACCATAGATTAGATTCAAAATGATGATTCCAGCAATAATTACTATTGGCTTTTTATTTTTTAAAATCCAGTTTTTCATTTGTGTTTATTAACAGCAACCGCTACCGGGTGTGCAGCAAGACGATTGAGGTTGAGCTTTTAATTCTCCCAAATTGATTTTTTGCTTTTGAGGTGGAATTCCACATTGGTCTTCGGCCAAACAAGCAGTTTGTTTAGCCAAAAGTAGAAAATGGTTTCCTGTAAAGCCCAAATTATATTTTCCGATGGTTTCGCCTTGATATTCAACTTCAATTTCTGAATCTTCAATGCCCAAAACACGCTCCGAAAGTGAGATGATATTGAGAAGTTTTTGAGGTTTTAAGCGATGGTCATAATCGTTGGCATTCCAAAGCTGAAAGTTTACTACACGCTCATTTCTTACAGTTCCACCGCAATCAATAAAATATTTATTTACAACGCCCACTTCTGTAACGTGGAAACTTTCTGGCACAAAACTACCATCAGGTAATTGAAAATTTACTGCTTCAAGGCCTTCTAAGGCATTTTTTATTTCTGATAATTTCATCTTATACTAATATTTACTGTTACTGAATAAATTCAGCAACTAATTGAACAAAGGACTTATTTCATTCAAAGACTGAAACAATTCAGTCTCAATTTTTTATCATTTATAACTTAACAACAAGTTGATTTTTGTGAGGTAATGGTTTCAAACATTCCACCAAAATATTGTTGTAATTGCCCAATCACACGTTCATCTATGCAATAACAAATAGCTTTACCCTCAACATTACCTTTGATGATGCCTGCATTTTTTAGCTCTTTTAAATGCTGTGAAATAGTGGGTTGTGCCAAAGGCAACTCACTGACAATATCATTACAAATACACGCATTCACTTTAAGCAAATAATCAATAATAGCGATGCGTGCAGGGTGCCCCATTGCTTTTAACATAGTTGCTAATTCATTTTGGCGGTCGGTAAAATAATCTGTTTTAGTTACACCCATTTTTTAATATTATTATATTGCAATATTACGATATTAAAATCAAGAAATAAAAGAATTCCGTACTTTTTTTTAAAACTTGAAAACCTGCATCTCAAAAACTGCGTTTAATTCAAAAAATAAGACTGAATTAGAAATATCAATTTCTCAAACAACTCTTAGCTTTTATGAATAATATATATTTGACAGAAGATGGCTCACACTCTATTTTCAGCCAAAAATTTAATCAAACATACCACTCAAAATTTGGAGCAGTACAAGAATCACAGCGTGTTTTTATTGATTTAGGCTTGTGCTACGCCGCAGAAAAGTTCGAAGAAATTAGGATTTTTGAAATGGGTCTTGGAACTGGTCTGAATGCTCTCATGACTGCACAAGTAAGTCGAGAGAAGTTGCTTAAAGTTTCATACACAGCCATTGAAGCCTATCCGATTGAAATAGAAACAGCCAAAAGTCTTAATTATCAGGAGTTTTTTGGGGAAGATTTAGTAAAACTGCATGGACTTCCTTGGGGTGAAACTGCGAGTTTAAACGCCAATTTTAGTTTGCACAAAATCAAAGGAACTTTAGAAGATTTGGTAGTTGCCGAGCAAACTTATCATTTGATTTATTTTGATGCTTTTGCCCCTGAAACCCAACCTGAATTATGGACACAAGAAGTTTTTGAGAAAATTGCACAAATGACCGTCAAGGGTGGAGTTTTATGTACTTATTGCTCGAAAGGCTATGTGCAGCGAAATCTAAAAGCAGCTGGTTTTAGTATTGAAAAGCATGCTGGGCCCAAAGGTAAAAGAGAGGTTATACGTGCTATTTTATGAAATCTTTGAAGAAATTAGCTTCAAATAAGATGTTCAATACTTTCCTGTTTTTTCAATCAATTTTTCTTCTTAAACACTCCTCTTGGGTCTTCTTTTTTAGAAAGCAATGCTTCTAAAATTTCAACACTTGCATTATCAGGGTCGAGTTCGTAACCTTGATGGAAGCGTTCCCAAGCTTCATCAACTTCCTCGTTGAGAAGTTTTGCTAAAGACAACTGCATCAATCCGTTGGCATAATCTGGCTGCTTGGTTAATGCCTTGGTTAGAAGTTCAAAAGCAGATTGTAAATCTTTCTTTTCTGAATCAACTGTGAAGCATTTGATATAAACTGTTGCCAAATCAACGATTAGCGTTACGTTATCATCTTTCTCTAATTCGAGGCCACGATGCATTAATTCTATTGCTTGTCCATATTTTTCATTTTGGTAAGCAATTACACCCAATCCCCAATAAACATCTGCGTTTTTGTTATCGAGCAAATACGCCAAGTTGAAACGATACGTAGCCGTATCTTTTTGGCCTTCACTTAAATATTCCCAAGCACGGGTGGAGAAAAATTCACTTGCATCATTGCGAGTTTTAAAATGAGAATCACATGCTTTTAAAAACTCTTCATCTACTGATTTTTGGACATCTGTTTTTTCAAAATCACCAAAAAGTGGTAAGAGATGTATATTCACACCCTTTGGAGCTATCTTTTTCTTGACAACTTGCGTTTGGCTGTCTTGAGCAGGGACAAACGACTTTACATTTGTAGGAGCCGACTGAGTTTTACTTGGTGTTGAATAGCTATTAAGATTAATATTCTGCGAGCGAAAAACAGCTTGTTGAGCTACTAAATCGGCAGAAATCAGAACACACAAACTCGATAATAATAAAAATCTCATTAGCAAATTTTGACAAATACATCAGAGTTATAACGACATCTATTGTGAATTTATTAGCTTTTTTTGAAAAATTTAAGTGGATATTTCTTTAAACTTAAATTTTAGTAAAGTGTTAATAGAAACTACAAATTTGATGCCTAAAAAACAAATATAGCAAATTAAGGAAGACTTCGCTTAAAGCAAGGTCTTCCTTCGGCTTTAGCGTCTTTTCCCTTTCACAAACGTGCCTCCTTTCTTGCTACCCAATGACGTTTTTTTTGCTCCACTAGCACTACTCTTTGATGAAGCATTTGTTTTTTTCGTGTTTTGTGGTCTTGGTTTATGTTTTTTCTCATGAAAAGCTCCTTTGAAATTGGGGTCTTCTTTTTTGCGTTGTTCATCAACCTCCTTCAACATTGCTTGGTTTTCGGCAAAAGGTGTTGGAGCTATTTCTACATCAAGCGGAATTAATTCACGTGGAATTTCCATTCTAATAATTTTCTCAATTTTCTTGATGTGATATTCTTCCGCAATCGTTAGAAATGTAATGGCTTCGCCTACATTATTAGCTCGCCCCGTACGCCCAATTCTATGCACATAATCTTCGTAGATTAATGGCACATCGAAGTTAACTACATGACTTACATTCTGAATATCAATTCCTCTGGCAGCTACATCGGTAGAAATTAAGGCTTTTACATTTCCTTCTCTAAAAGCCTCCATTGAGTTGATACGTGTATTTTGCCCTTTATTCGCATGAATTACTCTCACCTCTCCTTTCGGAATCACTCTTCCCTTCAAGGATTCATAAACCATATCGGCCATTTCTTTCGAACGCGTAAAAATAATGGCTTTTTGTATTTCTCCTGATTTAAAAAGGAACTCCAAAATATTCAATTTGGTCTGAATATTAGGCACCGCAAACATTCTTTGTTTGATAGTTTCGGCGGTAGTTGCTTGAGGCGAAACCTCTATGCGAGTCGGGAATTCTAAAAATTCATAAGAAAGCTTTTCAACTTTTTCTGGAAATGTTGCCGAGAACAAAAGGTTTTGGCGTTTACGAGGAATAACCTCTAAAATGCTACGAATCTGTGGCATAAAGCCCATGTCCATCATCTTATCGGCCTCATCCAAAACCATTATTTTGATTTCTTTTACGCCAATTTCTCCCCTCAAATACAAATCCATGAATCGACCGGGCGTAGCCACGATAATATCAACGCCCGCTTGAACGGCCTCAATTTGCGTTTTAGGCCCAAGTCCACCATAAAGAGCCACGTGGCGAAGGTCAGTATACTTAGCTAGCTCGCCCACTGCTTTATCAATTTGCATAACCAACTCTCGCGTTGGAGCAAAAATTAAACAGCGTGGCAGCTTACCCTGTGCATATTTCACTTTCATCAGAATCGGCAATAAATAGGCAGCGGTTTTACCCGTTCCTGTTTGTGCAATTCCAAGTACATCGTGGCCTTTTAAAGTAAGTGGGATTGTCTTTTCTTGAATCGGTGTTGGAGTTGTATAACCCGCATCCGCTACGGCATTTAGCAGTTGGCGATTCAACTCAAACTGTTCGAATGTATTTTCTTGTTCTTCCATTTGTCAATTTCTAAGCTTCTTTTAGCAGAAGCGTAGGAGTTTTCACTCCATAATTTTTATTTCATTAAATTGTCCATCAAAGCTTTGTTCGAAGCCCGAAGCTTGATTCGACCAAAAACGAATCTTAGTAACGCGTTGATTATCAACACCTTTATTTACAAAAAAGTTGCTAAGCTCGGCATGGGTTATTACTTTTTGATTAATAAACACCCCGCCTTTCAATATTTTATCTATTACTCTAAAGTTTTCTTGCTTACCATTCTCATAAGTAACCGAACAATATAAATAGGGCGGCTGAAAAAGTAACCTTGATAATTTTCCTTTCACACTGTATTGAATATCTGCCGAGAAACGAATTGGGCTGCTTGATTGTGGAATTGGAATCTCCTCATTCAACTTCGCCTTGATTGTGCTTATTTTACTCGAAGTAATCTTTTTCAAAACCTTATTTTTTTGAAAAACTGCAAATGAATCTTGCTGAATTACACACGTATCGGTCAGTTGATAATTTCTTAGTAGAGACTCAGTTAAATCGGTTTCTACCCAAAATGGATTTTGCTCTCGAAATGGGTCTATTCTGAATAAAACAATTGCTGGAGCAGTTGTCGAAACATATTTTCCACCATTTTTCTTCATAAGCCAGTCGCTATTCGCTTGGTATGATTGAATTACGGGGCGAGGATTATAATTTAGTTGATTAAAGTAAATATGCGAAATCTGGTGCGGAACAATATCTACCGAAGCATTTCCAATCTTACTTTTCAAATCAACAGGCAATACCACGGGAGAATCTTTAAAATTGTCATCGTATTGATAAGATACCAATCTATTTAGATAGTTTACAGGATTTTTTCCTGCAATTATCTGCAAAATATGGTCAAACTCGAAGCCCTTCTCCTTAATATCATTTGCTATCGCATCGGGTGGATAAGTAAGAACATAGCCTTTAAAAGTCTTTTCTCCGACATAATACCTAATTATTTGTGTGGCTACTAATTGTAAACACAAGACAACAACAAACATTCTGCCCGCCCAAAGTTTTTCTTGATTTTCAGAAAATAGGTAAATCAACGTGGCCAATGGCGGCATCAACAAAAAGAAACCAAAAATATTATAAGCACCTACGGCAGTATGAGCTTGTTTGAAACCCAAAAACCAAGCTAATGCAATAAGAACATATAGGTATAGACCAAAGAAATGGTTTTTAAATAACCAACTAAAGGTACGAAGGGCAAAAAGTAGCACAACCAATACGATTAGACCTTCAAAAACCAATAAAACTGCCAAATCTTTGCTGGAAAGTAGCATAGTAGCCATGGCATCTTGGTAAGCATCAATAATCTTTAGGCTTGCCCCTAAATAGGCTGGAACATCTACGTGTAACAATATAGAAAAAACGTAGGTCAATAATATCTGGCAAAACAAGCAGAAAATAAGTGTACGTAATGTGAAGGCTTTTGCCCACCAAAAATAACATAGCGAAAGCCAAAATAAACCATATACAATGATACTTAGGTTTACTTTTATATAAAATATGAGTACTGATAGCACAATAGCTAAAATCAACGCTCCTGAATTATGGGTTTGCTTGGCATAAAGTAGCCAAAAGATAAAGAAATAAAAAAACGTAAACGAAGTATCAGAAATAAAACCCCAAGGCATGAAAATCACCAAAGCAGCAATAGCAACCAACCAAAAGTTTTTTGGAGATTTCTGAAAACATAATTTAATGATTATCAAATAGTTAACCAATGTCAGTATTTCGGCAGCTACTAAAACCCAAATCGAAACACTTTTGGGCAAAAGTCCAGTATTCAAATAACCCAATGGCCCGTAATTAAATATAAAATCACGCCCAAAAACAAAGCCTTTATCAATAGCCATCACGAGTGCTTCATGCCACGAAGCATCAATATTGAAGCCTGCATAACCCGCAGGAAGTGATAGTGAAAAGTAAATAAGACTAAAGAAAACTAGAAATAAAGTCTGACGATTTAAGAAGTATGAATTTTCTAACTGCATTAGCTATCGAGGAATTTTCTAACAATTTCCACAAAAATAGCTTAATTCGACGCTAAAACACGCTTTTAGGGCATAATTATTTCGTTTCAAACAATTATTTAGTACTTTAGTTGAAACAAAAACTACCTAAACACATGAAACACTTCAACAAATCTAAGGCTTCGAGTATATTATTATCTCTCATTATTATCACTATTTTTCCACTAAATATTATAGCCCAACAATATGATATTGTTATCAAAAATGGACGAGTGATTGATGGCTCGGGGAACCCTTGGTTCTTGGCTGATGTGGGTATTAAGGGTGGAAAAATAACGGCTATCGGTTCGCTAAAAACAAGCGAAGCAGTCAAAACAATTGATGCTAAAAACCAGATTGTTTGTCCTGGTTTTATTGATGTACATACGCACGTAGAAGATGCGATTCAGAAGCTACCAACCGCCGAAAACTTCATTTACGATGGCGTAACGAGTATTATTACAGGTAATTGCGGAAGTTCGGAAGTAAATCTTGCCAAATTTTTCGATGAGCTCAATAGCATCAAACTTAGTGTAAATTTAGGCTCACTAATTGGTCATAATGCTGTGCGTAGATACATCATGAAAAACGTATTCCGTGACCCTACCCCAAAAGAACAAATCCAGATGGAAGCCCTTGTAGAACAAGCCATGAAAGATGGGGCCGTAGGCTTGGCCACTGGTTTAATTTACATTCCAGGCACCTATTCTAAAACACCTGAAGTAGTTGGTTTGGCCAAAGTGGCATCAGCTTATGGCGGGGGATATGCTTCACATATTCGAGATGAAGCCTCCAAAGTTAAGGATGCAATTAACGAGGCAATCAATATTGGCCGTGAAGCCCATATTCCAGTTGAAATTTCTCATTTTAAGATTTCGAGTAAACCTCTTTGGGGCCAAAGTAATATGACTATTGATTTAGTAGAAAAAGCTCGTTTAGAAGGAATTGATGTAAATGTTGACCAGTATCCGTATACTGCCAGCAGTACTAATATGGGCACGATGATTCCTTCATGGGCATTGGCTGATGGCGATTCGCTGGTGCATGTTCGACTAACCGACCCTGAAACTCGTAAAAAAATTAAGGAAGAAATGTTGAAAGGCTTAAAGGCCGATAATCGCAAAAACTTTGACTATGCTTTTGTGGCACGCTACAAAGCAGATTCAAGCCTCAACGGCAAGAATATTACTGAAATCAATAAGCTTTTGGGCAGAAAACAAAATGCAGCTACCGAAGCCGAACTAATCATGGACATGGTTGATAAAGGTGGAGCTCAGATGATTTTTCATAAAATGAGCGAAGAAGATGTAGTGAAAATCTTACAATATCCCTATACTATGATTGCTTCTGATGCTGGTGTAATTCAGTTTAATAAAAATGTACCTCATCCACGTGGTTATGGCTCAAATGCAAGAGTATTAGGACGTTATGTGCGAGAAAAAAACGTTTTACGCCTTGAAGATGCTATTCGACGAATGACCTCATTGCCTGCCCAACGTTTCAAGATTGACAATCGTGGACTTATTCGCACTGGTTATGCCGCCGATATTTTGATTTTTGATGAAAATAGAATTACCGATAAAGCTACTTTTGAGCAGCCACATGCCTATTCAGAAGGCATTGAGGTAGTTTTAGTCAATGGAGTGCCTGTGGTAGAAAACGGCAAACACACTGGTCAGAAATCTGGTCAGATTATTTACGGGCAAGGAAAAACAAAATAAATCAATATTGAGGAAGCATTTTCTTGCTTCCTCTTTTTAGTTCAAGCGTGGGTCTGTTGGGTAGTTTGATAACACTTTATACTGTCCACCCATACGTTTAAGTACTTCTCGCCAAAAATTATTGCTAGGAGTTTCAAAAATCAAACCAGCATCAATATCAGAAACTATCCAAGAATCTTGCATTAACTCTCCTTCCAATTGGCCAGCTCCCCAACCTGAATATCCTACGAAAAGCCTAATATCATTTTCTGATATTTTGCTGATATTTATTAAAGTTTTTACTTGTTCGAAATCACCTGACCAATAAATTCCATTACCAAGCTCAACCGAACCTTCAATTTCATCACCTAAACGATGAATAAAATGCAAAGTATTTTGCTCTACTGGCCCCCCCAAATAGAGAGGTAATTCGGCATAAATATTTTCTATTACATCATCAAGTTTCAGATTAGTAAGTTGATTAAGCACTAAACCAAAAGCTCCCAAATTATTATATTCGCAAAGCAAAACCACACTTCTCTCGAAATTCTTATCTCCTAAAAACGGCTCTGCAATCAAAACCTTTCCCTTCGTAGGTCTTATCCTTTCTTCTTTCATAATTTTCTATCGTATATACTTCTCTAATGTATCTAAATTCTACTTTATTTTACTAAGAAAAAAATATTTTAAAATTTTTAAGTTTATAGAAATCCATATTCTGCTCAATCTCGTATATACGACTAATATTGTGTGAACCATTTATATTTATTTAACAAGGGTTTCAATCAATTTACTATATATCCATATAAATCTTATTAAGCGTTTCTAGTATTTTAACCCACTACTTTTATCTGTATTTTGATTAAGCTACGTGGCTTGTCAAAAATTAATTAAAGTTACTTTTAACAATAGTGAAAGTTAGGTAACCCAAAAGGAAAAGGCTCTTCAGTAGAAGAGCCTTTTTTGATGTACAAATAAATAAAGAAGGGCATTCCGTTTGAAATGCCCTTCTTATCAAATATATTTTTAAAAGATTATCTTTTCAAGATCATTTTTTGTACTAATGGTTTTCCATCAACCCTTAATACGCGAATGGTAAGTTCAGTTGCAGGAAGATTATTTGGTAATTGATATGCCGTACGCAAATCTTTCACTAAACCTTCTTTGTGCATAACCGTAGAACCATCTTGGTTTGTTACATCAACCGTAACTTGCTCATTTTCATTCATACCACCCAATTTCAAGAAATACTCGCCTTCGGTTGGATTTGGATAAACTCCAATTTCTGCTTTAATATTACGACTTTTCGCTAAAGTAAATAATGTGCCATTTTTCAGATCTGTTGAAGCCGAAAGTTTTGAATCTTCCAAAACATCCCAAGTACCTCTTTTCAAATATGCTACTTCTTCTAAACCAGCTTGGCTATTTACCGAAACCTGTGCCGAGCCTTTAACTGATTCAGATTTTAAACTCCAATATTCATTTTCATTGATAGCTGCTACATTTTCAGAAACCTGACCAGAGATATTCAACGGACTTTTATACAGATAAGTAGCGGTGAGTATTTGGCTATCTGAATTACGAGCTACACTAAATGCACGTAGGTTTGTTCCATCTCCTAATGGGAATTCAAAACTTTCGCTTCCTTCCTTCTTGATTACGCCACTGACATGTGAGAAATCAGACGCCCCAGTATGTTTAGCATTTGTAGAAAATACCAATGGATTTGCTGATGAAGAGGTAATTACGCCACGACGAAAAGCTATAGACTCATTTACACGTAGTGGTGTTTCAAGTTTTATATCATTATCTAACATCAATTGGCTAAATGCTAGCTCATTCTTACTTCTAAGAAGTTGTGCCCCGTTTCCATCAAAAATGGCTACGCCCACTGATTGTAATGAATTAAGATTTTCTAAGTTTTTCTGAAAATGAACTTTTCCATTATTAGTAATCTTACCCTCATTAATTACATCAGTATTAAAGCTAACAACTGCTCCCTCGCCTACGTAGAAGTCTGTACCATTCACAAACTGTGCATTTACATGGCCAGCTAATAAGCATACACCAAGTGAGTAGATAAATCTTTTCATATATTAATGCTTTTCTTGTTTTCTTAATATAAAGGTAGAGACTTGGTTTAAGAAGAAAAAACTTTCATATTAAATTTTATTTAATGGTAAGGAAAATTTTTGTTTTCTTCACTATACCGCTAATATACTTGAGCAATTATCATTCCACAAGAAATTAATTGGCAAAAATTTCTATTGAAAGGTATCATTTACCATAAAAACCTCTAATAATTTCATAAAGTTAAAATTTGGCACGAAGATTTTAACAAAAAATGAGCGAAAATCTATTTCATAAACTCTTTTTGAAAGTATCCTAAGTAGATAGGATATAAAATTAGCCGAGAAATATTAGATATATGACTCAATATAATTTCACCCGACTCACCAAAAATGCCCATACTAAACCTAAAATAGCCACAACAGAAAGAGCGAAGGGTAAATTAATGCTTTTGGAAATAAAACCAATAAAAACGGGCCCAGCTAAAAAACCTGCCATACTAAATGTATTCATGGTAGCCAAACCAGCCCCTTTAGCCATACCCGGTACACGTGCCGCACTTCCATAAAGAATTGGAGCTCCACAAGAAACGCCTGCTCCTACCAAAGCAAAGCCAACAATAGCGGTGAAAGTATAAGGAAAAGCAACAGCCAAAGCAATTCCGAGTGTTGAGATAACTCCTCCTCCACGAAGCACGGCATTCGCCCCAAAACGAGGAATCAGGGCATCACCAAGAAAACGCCCTAAAGCCATAAACATTGAATATCCAGCCAAACCCCAACCAATAAAATAATCATCGGTCTGAACTACTTCACGCATATACACCGCCGTCCAATCGGCCATTGTTCCTTCTGTTACATTTGTGCATAAGCTTATGAGTATCATTAATAACAAAGCTCCTTTCGGAAGTATAAATTTTGCTCCAGGAGCAGACCCTCCACCGCTTTCGTTTTCTTGTATTTTTTCTTCGTGAATCCCCAAAATAGTTGGTCGAAGAAATAATACCATTGCCGTAATTACCAAAGCGATTGCTGCCATTTGATAAGCAGGCACTATTTTCATTCCTTGTAGGATACTTGCAGCTATAGAACCAAACATCAAGCCTGCACTAAACATTCCGTGACAAGTGGACATGATATTAATTTTGTACTGATGCTCAAGACTTGTTACACAAGTATTCATCGCAACATTCGTTACCGAAAGACACATACCAACAATCGCAAGACCAAGAGAAGTGAGTGGCAGCCAATCAGCTCCTACCGGAACAATATAAGTTGTAGCTAATAAAATTAAACCCAAAATAGTTGTATTAAGCATTCCGAATCGATTAATAAAAAAGGTCGAAAACGGATTCATCAAAGTTGCTCCAATCGGGAAACTCAGTAATAATAAACCTAATTGAGCATCATTCAGATCAAATTTTTGCTTAACAAAGGGAATAAGCGTTGCCCAATTACCGAATAAAAAGCCAACCGAAATAAAAACCATTCCGATAGCTAAACTCTGACGATGTGTAAAAAAAGTGCGTAAATGTATAAGCATTATCAATAAAATGTAGGACAGGTTTGCAACCTGTCAATGGTGCCCATTGGGCAGTTTCACTGGGTTCGTTAATCATGTTTGGATAGGTTATAAACCTGTCTTACTCACAATATCTTTGATTTTCTGATAAGTAAGTCCTTCATAATTAACAATATAATCATCACAAATAGGCAATTCTTCTTTCTTATACGTAGAAAGCACACCTACAACCTTAGCTCCAGCCGATTTTCCAGCCGTAACACCCGAAAATGAATCTTCAAAAACCACACATTTAGCGGGGTCAATACCTAAATTTTGGGCTGATTTCAAATACACTTCGGGGTTTGGTTTATGAGCAGTTACATCTTCACTTGAAAGCAATGATTCCATTTTTTCACGAAGGGGAAGTTTACTCAAAATCAATTCCATATTCAAATAAGGAGCCGAAGTAGCAATACCCGTTTTAACACCATTGGCCTTTAGGTCTTCAATGAATGTTAATAAACCTGAAATTGGCTTTACTTCTTCATCGTAGATTTCACGAAATAATGCTTCTTTCTCAAACTCCATACGGGCAAATTCTTCTCCAACAATTTCTCTTTTAAAGAAATGTTTTAAAATATAGCTATTGCTTTTTCCATACATATGGGCAATGAATTCTTCTTCACTTGAAGCGATTCCATGCTTATCAAGGTAAGCTTTCCAAGCTAATGAATGATAGGGATTAGTATCACAAATGACCCCATCCATGTCGAAAATTACGGCGAACGGTGTTTCCAATGGTTTAAGATTTTTTGCAAAAATACAGTTTTTAGTGGCTTTTTTTTTCAATTTGATTTGCTAAAAATAGTACTGGATTGACAATTGTTGTGTTAAAGTCCTTATTTTTGCTTCTTAAAGCCGTCATTTTCAATCTATTAAACATTCAATTCGATGTCCCCAAAGTCTTCATTTTTGTTTAATAAAGCCTTTTTTTTAACACTACTACTTTTATGCAAAACATTTATTTCTTACGCTCAAATCAGTATTAGCTTCCCAGTAAATAGAATCGTCTTCCAAAGAAATAACGATAATACTGGTTTTGTCAATATCGTAGGTTCCTATACAGAAGCCATTGACAAAGTAGAAGCAAAACTTACGCCTATCGCCAAAGACCAAGGTACTGAAACCGACTGGATACTTATCCAAGACCAACCAAAAGCTGGTTATTTTACTGGAAAAATAGAAGGAAAAGGTGGTTGGTATAAGCTTGAAGTAAGAGCAACCAAAAATGGAAATGTAATAAAAACCATTTCGGTAGAAAAGGTTGGTATTGGAGAAGTCTTTATCGCTTTAGGTCAATCTAACGCACAAGGAATTCCTAATTATGGAGCCAAAGGAGCAACCGACGACAGGGTAAATACCATTAATTTCCAGAATAGTCAAGTTTTAGACCCATTACCCGAAAATCTTAATTTTGTACAATTGGGCGAAGGTGTGAATATTGCCCCTCAAGGCGATGGCCCGTGGTGTTATGGAGAATTGGGTGATAGGCTGGCCAAACGTTTAAATGTACCAATTGCATTTTTCAATGAAGGTCTTTTGCTAGTTTCTGTCATTAATTGGCGAGAAAGTGCGGAAGGTCAACCAACTTTCAATTTTGTTTTGGATGTCGGTGGGCGTTTTCAACTTCCAGGTGGCCTCCCCTACGTAAACCTTAAAAATACACTACAATATTATGGTGCATTGATGGGGGTTCGTTCGTTGCTTTGGATTCAAGGTGAAACCGACAATCTCCCCAATCGACTTTCAGCCGATACTTATGCCTCTAATCTTCAAAAAGTGATTGATATTTCAAGACGAGATTTTGATGATAAACTTACATGGATGGTTTCTCGTACCTCTATTACTTATCAAGCCCCCTCAAACCCAGAAATTATCGAAGGTCAAAATCGGATTATCAAAAAAACTGGCAATAATGTTTTTGCTGGTCCTTTCACCGATAACCTACAAAACCCAAGGCCAGATAATGTGCATTTTCAGAATATTCCGGGAAATATGGGAATATCACTTTTAGCAGAAAATTGGGACAAAGCCATGGATGATAATTTTTTCAAAAATTCAACGCCTGTCATTGCCAAAGCAATTCTTGAACCCGAAATTTCATGTGATTCCAGCAATCGTGTTAATTTAAAATTACCCGAAGGTATGCAAAGCTACGAATGGTCAAATAAGGCAAAAACTAAGCAAATTACTGTTGATAAAGGTATTTTTACAGCTATCGTAAAAGACAAGAATGGCAATAAACGATTAGTGCCAACGATTAATACCAATTGGGTTTATTTTGCACAAAAACCGAGTATAACAGCTGATAAAAACTTCGAATTTTGTACCGATGGAATTACCAAAATCGAACTCACAGCCAACCTTTTAGATGCGAAATCTTTTATTTGGAGTTCGGGAGAAACTACTCAAAAAATATCTTTAAGCACTTCTGGTGAATTTTCAGTAAGAGGAAAAACAGCACTAGGGTGTATTTCTGAAACTTCTGATAAAATTGTTATTAAAGCAAATCTAACCCCTGCACAACCTAAAATAGTAGTTTCTCCAGCTAATAATGTTTGTGAGGGTCAAAACATTACAATTACTACCGATAGTAAAGAAAAACTCATTTGGAGTAGTTCTGCCACTTCTAATTCGCTCACTTATAGCAATATAGGCAACTATGAAATTGCTGTTAGAGCCATTTCTTCGGCAGGATGTGTTTCAGCATCTTCTAATCTGGAAAAATTAAGCATCAACCCTACACCCAAACAGCCAACCCTTTCTCAAATTGGCCTTTATACTTTGAAAACCTTGAGCACAGATTTGACACCAAACGACCAATTCGAATGGCTAAAAGATAATACTGCTTTTTCAAAAACAAGTTTACAAAATATCAAAGTCACGCAAACAGGAAATTATCAAGTTTCAGTAAATAGAACTTACCAAACACCCAATAATCAAGCCATTAGCTGTCTATCTAAGCCTTCCAATTTAGTCAGTTATAAAAGCGGTACGCATATATTCTCGTTGTATCCAAACCCCGCGAAAGATATAATGTATATAGACACTCAAGAATTACTGCAAAACGTTGAAGTAAGGTTTTATACCATATTGGGAGAAGAAGTTTTTAGATACCATGCCGATAACACCAACGAACCAATAGAAATGAATATTCGTAACTTAGAAAAGGGCTTTTACGTTGTCAAAATCATTAGCTATGATTTCGAAGATTCAGCCAATATAATAATCCAAAAATAACGAAACTATATCAGCTCAAAATTGGTTGAAGAAGTTTGAGCTATTCTTTTTAAAACTGGATGAACAATACCCCCAATACTCAATATACTAACGTTGAATCGCTTGACCCTAAACAACACATCATTATCAAGGGAGCGAAAGTAAACAATCTAAAAAACATTGATGTTGCTATTCCACGCAATAAATTGGTTGTCGTAACGGGCCTTTCCGGAAGTGGAAAATCTTCTTTGGCTTTTGATACACTTTTTGCCGAGGGGCAAAGAATGTACGTTGAGAGTTTAAGCTCGTATGCTCGTCAGTTTTTGGGGAGAATGGAAAAACCCGAAGTAGATTATATCAAAGGCGTTTCGCCAGCGATTGCTATCGAACAAAAAGTTGCCACCAAAAACCCTCGCTCAACTGTTGGCACAACCACCGAAATTTATGATTACCTCAAACTTCTTTTTGCCCGTGCGGGTATCACCTACTCGCCTGTTTCGGGGCAAGAAGTACGAAAAGATACCGTAACTGATGTAGTCAACTTTATTCTCTCGCATGAAGAAGGTACAAGGGTAATGGTTCTAACGCCTTTAAAAGTAAAAGAAGGAAGAAAAATTGAGAAAGAATTAGAACTCCTGTTACAAAAAGGCTATACGCGTATTGTTGTAGATGGCGAAATAAAACAAATTGAAGAACTCCAAGAAACCAAAACAAAGCTTTCTACTGAACAAGATTTAGAAATTCTAATTGATAGAGGTATTGTTAAACTCGACGATGAAGATACACAGTTTCGTTTCTCTGATTCTGTTCAAACAGCTTTTTTTGAAGGGGAAGGTGAATGTATTGTGGAGATTGTGCCCTCGACTTCGCTCGGGCAACAATCGACTTCGCTCGGGCAACAATCAACTTCACTTGGACAACAATCAACTTCGATAGAGCAACAAATGCCCAAACAATCGATACCTGAGCGTAGCCGAGGGCCGAAAAGAAGTAAATTCTCAGATAAGTTTGAACTCGACGGAATAGCATTTGAAGAGCCAAGCGTAAATCTTTTCACATTCAATAATCCTTATGGAGCCTGCAAACGCTGCGAAGGCTACGGAAAAGTTTTGGGCATTGACCCAGAATTGGTGATTCCTGATAAAAACCTTTCAGTCTTTGAAGGAGCCATTGCTCCTTGGCGTACCGAACGCATGAGCGAATGGCTTAGCCCTCTACTCAGAAATGGCATTCGTTTCGATTTTCCGATACATCGCTCCTACAAAGACTTAACGCCAGAAGAACAAAAATTACTTTGGACGGGCAATGAGTATTTTCAAGGACTCGATGCTTTCTTTGCTGATATTGAAAGCCAAGTGCATAAAGTGCAATATCGGGTCATGCTTTCTCGCTACCGTGGCCGTACAGATTGCCCTGACTGTCGAGGTTCACGCCTGAGAAAAGATGCCAGTTATGTAAAAATTGGTGGCAAATCAATCGTCGATTTAGTATTAATGTCAATATCTGAAGTGGCAGAGTTTTTCAAGAACTTAGAGCTTCCAGAATATCAAAAAGCAGTTTCTAAAAGAATTTTAATCGAAATCAACAGTCGTTTAGAGTTCATGGAACGTGTAGGCTTAGGTTATCTTACGCTCAATCGCTTGGCTTCAACTTTATCGGGTGGTGAATTTCAACGTATCAAATTGGCTACTTCATTGGGGAGTTCGTTGGTTGGTTCGATGTATATTCTCGATGAACCAAGCATTGGTCTTCACCCACGTGATACCAAGCGTTTGGTAAGTGTACTTGAATCATTGCGTGATATGGGCAATACCGTTGTAGTGGTTGAACACGAGGAAGAAGTCATGCGTGCCGCTGACCAAATCATTGATATTGGCCCTAATGCTGGTACTTTGGGTGGTGAGTTAGTTTTTCAAGGTAGTTGGGAAGAAATTAACCAAACAGCAACAAATCAAGCCAGTATTTCGCATACCATCAATTTTTTGACAGGAATTGACCAAATTTCTACCCCAACTCAACGACGCCGTCCAACCGATTTTATTGAGTTAAAGGGAGCGAGAGAAAATAATTTAAAAGAAGTAGATGTGAAGTTTCCATTGGGCGTACTTACGGTCGTAACGGGCGTGAGTGGTTCAGGAAAATCGACATTAGTTCGTAAAATCTTATTCCCTGCAATTGCTCGTCTGAAAGGTGAATATAGTGAAGAAGCTGGAAAATATGCTGGTTTAGTAGGTTCACTCGACAGAATCACGCAGGTTGAAATGATTGACCAAAACCCAATTGGAAAATCTTCTCGTTCGAATCCTGTTACCTATATCAAAGCATACGATTATATTCGTCAGATGATGGCCGAACAACAGCTTTCAAAAGCACGAGATTATAAGCCTGCGTTTTTCTCTTTCAACGTTGATGGTGGACGTTGTGAAGCTTGCCAAGGTGAAGGAGAGCAAACCATCGAAATGCAATTTATGGCCGATGTACGCCTAAAATGTGAAAGTTGTGGCGGAAAGCGTTTCAAGCAGGAAATTCTGGAGGTAAAATATAATGAAAAAGATATTGCCGATATTTTGGCAATGACCGTTGACGAAGC
>NZ_LXHX01000078.1:0-42222 GCF_001649495.1 Emticicia sp. MM
ATTTCGGTTTATTACAAAGACGGTTTAGATAAAATCGTACAGTTGCTTCACGAACACGATGTTCAAATTTTTTCGACTGGTGGAACACAAAAATTCGTTGAAGATTTGGGCATTCCAGTAACGGCCGTTGAAGACCTTACAAGCTACCCTTCAATTTTTGGTGGACGTGTAAAAACGCTTCATCCGAAAGTATTTGGTGGAATTCTTTACCGCCGTGACAACGAAGGTGACGTACAAACTGCCGCTCAATTTGAGATTCCGTCAATCGACTTGGTGATTGTTGATTTGTATCCTTTTACAGAAACGGTTGCTTCGGGAGCAGACGAAGAAGATATTATTGAAAAAATCGACATCGGTGGTATTTCGTTGATTCGCGGGGCGGCCAAAAACTTCAATGATGTATTGATAGTTTCGTCACGTGACCAGTACGACGATGTTTTTGAGATTTTGAAAGAAAAAGGCTGTGCAACTGACCTTGCCGACCGTCGTCGTTATGCCAAAGAAGGCTTTCAGATGAGTTCGAGCTACGATACGGCTATTCATAATTACTTTGCCGACGATGTTTATAAATCAACACAAAGTTTTGATTTATTGCCGAAGAAAGTTCTTCGTTACGGCGAAAACCCGCACCAAGCCGCTACTTTCTACGGTGATTTAGATGCAATGTTTGAGCAAATTCACGGTAAAGAATTATCCTATAACAACCTCATGGACGTAGAATCGTGCGTGCGTTTGATGGATGAATTTACTGAAACATCATTCGTAATCGTGAAGCATAATAACGCTTGTGGCGTAGCAACTGCCCCAACGGCTAAAGAAGCCTACGTAAACGCTTTGGCATGCGACCCAGTTTCCGCTTTTGGCGGTGTAATCATCACAAATACAAATGTTGATTTGGCAACTGCCGAAGAACTACACAAACTTTTCTTTGAAATCCTCATCGCTCCGAGTTTTGATGCCAATGCTTTAGAAATTTTAACGAAGAAAAAAGACCGCCGATTACTTATCAGAAAGCCAGTTGAAGTTAGCAAAAAACAATTCAAAACGCTTTTGAATGGAGTTTTGGAACAAGATAAAGATAATTCGATTGAAACTGCGAAAGACTTTACGGTAGCAACTGAAAAAGCCCCAAGCGAAAGCGAAGTTAAGGCTTTAGAATTTGCTTTGAAAATTTGTAAGCACTTGAAATCTAATAATGTGGTGTTAGCAAAAGATGGCCAGATGTTGGCTTGTGGGGTTGGACAAACGTCACGTGTAGATGCCTTGAAACAAGCGATTGATAAAGCAAAAACCTTTGGTTTTGACCTCAACGGAGCAGCAATGGCTTCGGAAGCGTTCTTCCCATTTGCTGACTGTGTAGAGATTGCTCACCAAGCGGGTATCACAACGGTTGTGCAACCTGGCGGTTCAATTCGTGATAAAGATTCGATTGATTATTGCAACGCCAATGGTCTTTCGATGGTTATGACTGGCGTAAGACACTTCTTGCATTAAGAGATATTTTTTATTCACCACGGAGACACGGATTACACGAATTAACACAGAGATTAACTCAGTGAAAATCTATGAAATCTGTGCCTCCGTGGTGAATACAAAACTTCATTAGTCTAAATCAAAAAAGCGAGCTATTCCTCAGAATAACTCGCTTTTCTATATAAATATATCTCCAAAACTATCAAATAGTAACCCAAGCTTGCTTGCGGTGACTTTCGATGATTCTTTCGCAAATCAATAATTCACGCAAACCATCGGCAAAAGTTGGATACGTTGGATTTTCTGGTTGTTTTCCTGCCGCAACTGCCGCATAAACTTCCTTGAATAATTGCTTCGATGTATCTGGGAAACCTTCGTTGTGTCCACCAGGGAAACTAACAAGGCTTTGTGCTTCACGATAGAATAACGATGGGTCTTTCATCAATTGTTGGTTTGCACCATCACGTTTGCCAATCCACATTTCGTTTGGTTTTTCCGAACACCACTCAAAATTCGCTACCGAACCTGAAATCTCTAAGTTCAAACGGTTTTTACGTCCAGCCGAAACTTGGCTTACTGTTACGCTTCCTTTAGCACCGTTATCGAATCTTAGAAGTACACTTGCGTGGTCTTCGGTATTGATTGGTACTTCGGCGTAGTCTGATGGCTCAAGCATTTTGCCCGAATAAGTTTCGATGGCTTTCAATGGCTTCAAGCGAGTTTTGTGTACAGTATTGAAATCGGCCATTACTTCCGTAATTTTCATTCCTGTAATATACTCTGTTACATCCAAAAGGTGCGAACCAATATCAGCAATCGCTCTCGAATCGCCAGACTTGTCTGGTTCTAAACGCCAGTTGTAATCTGTTTGGTAGAAAAGCCAATCTTGCAAATAGCTACCCATGATTGAGTAAATTTCGCCCAAATCGCCTTTTTCACGCATGGTTTTCATCTGACGAACCAACGGATAATATCTCAAATTGAAGTGAACGGCATTTACTAAACCTGTTTCAGCGGCTAATTTTACCAATTCTTCTGCTTCTTCGATTTTGGTGGCCAATGGTTTTTCGCACACAACGTGTTTCCCTGCCAACAAAAGAGCCTTTGATTGCGAATAGTGCAAAAAGTTTGGCGTACAAACGTGTACACACTCAATTTCTGAATCTTTCAATAAATCTTCAAAGATATACGCACGTTCGATACCCAAAGAAGCAGCTTTGTCTTTCGCTAAATCAATATTTGCTTCACAAAGTCCTAAAACTTCAATATTTGGTAAACGACGGAGGGCTTCAATATGAGCTGGCCCGATAAAACCTGTGCCAACAACGGCAACTTTGATTTTTTTCATAGATTAATACCACCCCCCCGCCCCTAAAGGGGAGCTATTTTTTTGATTGAATATAAAGGCCCCCCTTTAGGAGCGGGGGGGTTATTAGTTAAAGCTGCTTATGGCAAACTTTTCTGTGTTGCAATATATGGAACTATAAAGAAAAAAACCATCAATCGAAGTTTTGTATTTTCTTAATAGATGCAAAACTGGTGATTTTGATTTAATTTTCAATAAACTGGCTGTTTCTTTATCTGCCGCTATAGCACGCACTTCTTGAGTCATGCTTTGCACATCAATTTGGTATCTGATGAGCAAAGTTCGGAAAAGAGAACCTTCAAGCAATGGTTCTTTGATAAAATTTGGTAAATTTTCGTTCGGAATATATGTTTGTTCAAACATCACTGGCGAATCTTCGACCAAACGCAATCGCTTGAAAAATATAAATTCTTCGTGTTTTTCCTCATCAATTAATGGTTTAAAGGCAGTATCTTCTAATTTCTTTAATACTGGGCCTTCTAAAACCAATGTTTTCCCGTGCCTATCGCTTGCTACTACCACTTCGGTCCAACCTTTCAGTGAAAGTAAACCTAACGATTTTCTACTTGCCGAAACTGTACTTCCTTTTCCGTGTTGGCGAGTAATGTAGCCTTCACGCACAAGTTCGTTGAGAGCTTGTCGAACGGTCATACGAGTTGCATTAAACTCAGTACAAAGGTCATTTTCGGAAGGCAATAGTCCACCTTCTTCATAAACTCCCGAAGTAATTTTTTCTTTTAAACTCGCTTGAATTTGTCGATAAAGGGGTATTTTCATAGAGTAGTCTCAGCAGGTGGCAATATCAAACACTATTTAGAAATTCTGAAAGCAAATTAATCTAATAAACTCATAAAAGGCACTAAATTTTAATAGAATATTTTCAGAGGTTTATTTATGAAAAAAGGCATTTAGGAATCCCAAATGCCTTTCCAAGACGAAAATACTTTAACCTATGATGAATAAACCCGATAAATCGGGGTACTCAAACTCTTTATGATTTCAATGAAATCGAATATATTTTTGATACAACTTGTATAGACAACAGAATATTTACTTACAAAAGAAACTAAAAATCAGTATTTAGACAAATATTTTAAATGTTTTTTTTACAATTATTAATTTTTATACAATTTTTAGTCAAAAAAGTATTACTTCTTTCAATAAAAGTGTAGTTATGACACGATTTGAAAGATTTTTTAGAACGGGTCGTTGTTGCGATACAGGAATATTGCTTTGGTTTTTCATTCTTAATATCCAATCGTCGAGGCTGTTACATTTTCTGAAGCTAAACCCAAACGTTTTTTTGCGTCTTCAATGATTGTGGCGGTGGCAGTTGCTCCGAGGCGAGTTACGCCCAACTCCATTACTTTCAATAAACCGTCGAGTGTTCGTACACCTCCTGCTGCTTTTATCTGAACTTTTTCTGACGAATTTTTTCTCATCAAAAGCAAATCATGTTCTGTTGCTCCTTTGTAATTATAGTCTCCGTTGGCTTGTTTTACGTAACCGTATCCAGTAGATGTTTTCACAAATTCTACGCCTACAATGCTACAAATCTTGCAGAGTTTTATTTTGAGTTTATCTCTTGGAAGAAAATCATTTTCAAAAATTACCTTCAAAATGGCTCCGTGTTTGTGGCTTTCTTTCAAAATAGCATTGATTTCCTTCTTCACGTATCGCCAATCTTCAGACAAAACTTTGCCGACGTTTACCACCATATCAATTTCGGTTGCTCCATCTTTGCAAGCTTGACGAGTTTCGGCCACTTTTTGCTGAATCGTACTACTTCCATGCGGAAAACCTACGACCGTACAAACTTTTACATCAGAATCTTTGAGCAACTCAGCCGCTTGCTTGACGAAGTATGGTTTTATACAGACCGTTGCGACATCATAATGTTTGGCCAGTTCACAGCCCGCTATCAAGTCTGCATCGGTCATTGTTGGATGGAGCAAAGAATGGTCAATCATTTTTGCGATTTGATGGATAGAATAATTCATTTTTTAGATTTTATGATTGCTTGATGCAAATATAAACGACACAACTTGTATAGACAAGTCAAATTTTAAAAAGTATAATTTTTCTTAAAATAAAAGCATTTCAAACAAAAGTAGGTCTTCATTCAATAAATAATTACTCAACAAAACACCATTCTTGCCATTTTTTTAATAGTTTTGGAAAGTAATCAGCAATACTAAACCTAAACTTATTAAAACACATTATGAGTAATTCACTTTTTCGGAGAAAGGATGTAAAGCAGGCAATAAAAGAAACTGAAGACCGTGAAGACGGAAATTCACTGGCTAAAGTATTGGGAGTCAGAGATTTAACCTTACTTGGTATTGCTGCAATTATCGGAGCAGGTATTTTCAGTACAATTGGCTTGGCGAGTTTCAATGGTGGGCCTGCGGTTTCTCTTCTTTTTGTATTTGTGGCAATTGCCTGTGTATTTACTGCTTTGAGTTATGCCCAATTTGCTTCAATGGTTCCTGTCAGTGGTAGTGCCTACACATACGCTTATGTATCTTTTGGCGAAATGCTCGCCTGGATTATTGGCTGGGCATTGATTCTTGAATATGCAGTGTCAAACATGGTAGTAGCGATTTCTTGGTCGAGTTATTTTACTTCGATGCTCGAAGGTTTTGGCATTCACTTCCCGACTTGGCTGGCCGTAGATTATACAACTGCCAAAGAAGCATTTGAAAGCGTGCAAGCGGGCGGAACAGAAATTAACGATGGCACTAAACGTTTGGCTCAGGCTTTTCAAGATGCACCAAGTTTGGGTTTCCTGAAAGTAATTTTTAATCTTCCTGCGGGAATGATTACGGTCTTGATTACAACACTTTGTTATATAGGAATCAAAGAATCTCGTAATGCGAGTAATTTTTTGGTTGGTTTGAAGCTTTTGGTGATACTTTTAGTAATAGTAGCAGGAGTTTTTTATGTAAAACCTGCCAATTGGTCGCCTTTTGCACCGAATGGTGTGGAAGGAGTTTTGAGTGGAGTTGCGGCTGTTTTCTTTGCGTTTATTGGTTTTGATTCAATTTCGACAACTGCCGAAGAAGCCAAAAATCCTCAACGAGATTTGCCTCGTGCGATGATTTTATGCTTGATAATTTGTACAGTTCTATACGTTTTGATTTCGTTGGTACTTACGGGAATGGTAAACTATACCGAATTGAATGTAGCCGACCCATTAGCGTATGTATTCACAAATGTAGGTTTTGATGCTGTGGCAGGAATTATTTCGGTGAGTGCCGTTATTGCCATTACGAGTGCTTTATTGGCTTATCAAATCGGGCAGCCACGTATTTGGATGACCATGAGTCGTGATGGACTTTTGGGCAAGAAATTTGGCGAGATTCACCCAAAATTCAAAACTCCAGGTTTTGCAACAATCGTCACGGGTATTTTGGTAGCAGTCCCTTCGTTATTTTTCAAAATGAGTTTCTTCGTTGACCTCACGAGTGTGGGTACATTTTTTGCTTTTATTTTGGTTTGTGCAGGGGTTTTATATCTCGATACAAAAGGCATGAGCAAAGATGCTAAATTTAAGATTCCTTATATCAATGCTAAATATTTGTGCGGAATCTTGATGCTTGGTGCGTTATATTTTACGTATTCACAAGGAGATGTGATGCAACATTTAGAAGAAAAACCATTACTTTTTGTGTTTTGGGCAGTTTGGTTGGCATTGTCGATAATGAGTTTTAAATATAACTTCTCTCTCCTACCAATCTTTGGAATTTTAACAAACCTCTATCTAATGACCGAACTCGGCTGGACCAACTGGCGAATGTTTATCATCTGGATGGCCATTGGCTTGGTCATCTATTTTGCTTATGGCTATAAAAATAGCAAACTGGCGAAGAAGTAGAAAAATAACAAATTGATTATGAATGCAATAGCGACACATTCGAGATATAAACTTGGAGCAAAAAAGGTTGAGAAGAAAATTCCTCAACCCAAACTGCTTACGTATGATGATTACGTAAAACTAACTCCGCCCGATAACGGGAACTTTGAATTGCTCAATGGTCAAATCTATTTTATGGCATCTCCTAAACCTTCGCATCAAGAAATAAGTAGCTTACTGAATACTTACTTAGGAATTTTCATCATCACTCATAAGCTTGGAAAACTCTTCGCTGCTCCCATGGACGTAGTTTTTACCGAACACGATACCTTTCAGCCAGACTTGCTTTTTATCACAAAAGAAAAACTCAATATTATAGGAGAGAATAAAATCGAAGGTTCGCCTGATTTAGTAGTAGAGATTCTTTCTCCATCGAATGATAATAGCGAGATGTCGTACAAAAAACATATCTACGAAATAACAGGAGTAAAAGAATACTGGTTAGTAAATGTAGAAAAACAAACGCTGACGCTTTATAAACAAGTAGATAATGAACTTCGTTGGCAAAGAGATGTCCAGAAAAACGAAGTTTTAACCTCAGAGATTATCAACGGTTTTGAGTTAGAATTAAACAAAATATTCGAGTAATTTATTTCCATTAACAAACCCTAACCTTCTTACTATTTTGGCAAATTTTAAAAAAGAAATCAAACTTTACGATGCCGTAATGCTCGTATCAGGGTCGATGATTGGCTCTGGTATTTTTATTGTCAGTGCCGATGTTGCTCGTCAAGTTGGCTCAACTGGCTGGCTTTTGGCATCTTGGCTTTTGGCAGGTGTACTGACAATGCTCGGTGCACTATGCTATGGTGAACTCACCGCCATGTTTCCACAAGCGGGTGGGCAGTACGTTTTTCTACAAAAGGCCTACGGAAAACTCACTGGTTTTCTTTATGGCTGGTCTTTTTTTGCAGTAATTCAGACAGGAACTATTGCGGCCGTTGCGGTGGCTTTTGCTAAGTATTCTGGTGTACTTTTTCCTGAAATTATCAGTGATAAGCACGAGATTTTTGCACTTGGCGATACTTCATTTAAGCTTACTTCTCAGCGTTTGCTGGCTATTTTGAGTATCGTTGTGCTTACTTATGCCAATACTCGTGGCGTGAAAGAAGGTAAAATCATTCAGAATATATTCAGCACAACCAAACTTGGAGCTATTGCGATGCTCATTATTTTGGGCTTTATACTTGGAGCAAATGGCGATGTAATTGCCCAAAATTTTTCAAATATTTTTGATGCGTCAAGCACTGCCAAAGTTAATGGCGAATGGATTGTAACTGGCATCACAGGCTTTGGAATTATCTTAGCAATTGGCGTAACACAAGTAGGAACTTTGTTCTCGAGCGATGCTTGGAATGGGCTTACTTTTGCGGGTGATGAAGTCGTAAATGCCGAAAAAACAATTCCAAGAGGCTTGATGATCGGAACCTTCTTAGTTACTGCTTTATACCTATTGATGAACTTTGCGTATCTCTGCATTTTGCCTCTAAAAGGCGACCCAAATGGAGCTGACGTAATGAGCCGAGGTATCCAATTTGCTTCGGAAGATAGAGTTGCTGCAGCCGCCGCACAAGTAATTGGTGGACAAGGCTTCTCGGTGATTGTGGCAATTTTGATTATGATTTCGACTTTTGGCTGTAATAATGGTTTGATTTTATCAGGTTCGAGGGTTTATTACACAATGGCTAAAGATGGTTTGTTCTTCAAGAATTTTGGCAAATTGAGCGAAGCGGGTGTTCCGCAAAATGCTCTTTGGTGGCAATGTGCTTGGGCATCTTTCCTTTGTCTAACAGGCAAATACGGTGATTTACTTGATTATCTGATGGGTGTTGTAATTCTGTTCTATGCTTTCACCATCTACGGAATCTTTATTTTACGTAAAAAAATGCCTGATGCTGAGCGTCCAATCAAAGCACCCGGTTATCCGATTTTGCCGATGCTTTATGTAATTGTGGCTTCAATTATCGTTTTGATTTTAGTAAAAGAAAAACCACAATTCACTTACCCAGGTCTTGGAATTGTGGCTCTTGGAATTCCTGTTTTTTATTGGTTTAATAGTAAGAAATAATAGATTTTGAAGAATTAGTCACCACTGAGGCACGGAAGACACGGAGTTTCACAGAGAATATGCTCTGTGTTTCTTCGTGTCCTCCGTGCCTCAGTGGTAAAAATTAAAAGATAAAAATGCGAAAAATCCTCTTTTTCGATACCGAAACTACTGGATTACCACAGTTCTATAATGCACCAATCACGCAAGTCAATAATTGGCCACGTTTGGTGCAATTAGCTTTTATTGAATATTATGAAGATGGTTCACTTGCTGCCAGACACAATTATATCATCAAGCCTGAAGGTTTCATGATTCCACGAGATGCTACGCTCATCCACCGAATATCAAACGAACAAGCTCAAACCGAAGGAAAAGATTTAATCCAAGTATTGGATATTTTTGCCGATGCCATCAATGAATCAGCGATACTGATTGCCCATAATTTTGATTTTGATAGAAATATCGTTGGGGCAGAATTTGTCAGAAAGGAATTTGATACAAACCCGCTGCTAACCAAGCGAAGTTTTTGTACGATGAAAAATAAAGATGTGGTAAATTTCTGTCGAATACCCAACAAAACTGGCTATAAATGGCCAAAACTCGAAGAACTTCACTTTAAACTATTCAATCAAAGATTTATCGACGCTCATGATGCAAGCATTGATATTGAAGCCACTGCCAAATGTTTTTGGGAATTATTGAGGCGTGGGGTGATTAGGGCATAATGAACAATTTAAAAATCGGGTTGCTGAAGCGATTATTCTACAAATATTTTTTTTTCAAAAAACAAATTTCTACTTTTGTCACACAAAATTATAAAAGCCCATGTTCCTGCTTGATATTGTTTGCTAATTGCAAACGCATTTCTACATTCTTATTTCCTTTTTGAGCTTATTTTCATAAGCCATATCTAATTACTTTATAAAACTATTACTGGTTGTTCAGCATTCACCTGAACGATAAAACTTATTGTTTTTAACAAAAATCTGACTGTACAAAGTATTGATTTTCAATCTCATATAATGTTGTTATCAAACATTGGCGGTGGATTATTATACTCTTTTTTACAATGCGAAAAATTATACAATTATTCATGCAAGCCATTCGTGGCGAAGACCAAAACTATACTGATATTAGCATCAATCGTGCGATTTTTCTGCTTTCAGTACCAATGATTTTGGAAATGATTGGCGAGTCACTTTTTGCGGTTGTTGATGCTTTTTTTGTAGCTCGATATGTAGGCACAGAGGGCGTAGCAACCGTAGGTTTGACCGAATCCGTACTAACACTAATTTACTCAGTAGCCATTGGTTTGAGTGCCGCCGCTACGGCAATCGTTGCTCGTCGAGTAGGTGAAGGCAACAAAATTGGTGGAGGTTTAGCCGTTGCTCAAGTCATCATGATTTCGTTGGTTTTAGGGGTTTCGGTTGGTATTATCGGCTTTGTTTTTGCCGAAGATATTCTCCGTTTAATGGGCGGTAGCGAACACCTGATTGAAAAAGGCTCAAGTTTTACTCGTATTATTTTTGCGAGTAGTCCTTCAATTGTTTTGCTTTATACGCTCAGTGGTGCGTTGCGTGGTGCGGGCGATGCCTCAACAGCCATGCGTTCGATTTTGCTCGCCAATTTCGTCAATATAGTCATGGATTTTATTCTGATTCCTATCATGGGTTTTGGAGTTGAAGGAGCGGCAATTGCCACAACTGTTGGCCGAACAATTGGCGTTTTGTATCAATTATATGCACTTTATGGAGGAAACGGCAATATTCAAATTCTTGCCAAACAGTTTGTGCCTGACAAAGAAGTCATCAAAAATATGCTAAGTGTGGCTGCTGGCGGAACTGGACAATTTTTAATTCAGTCAGCCAGTTGGATTTTCTTGACTCGTATTCTCTCTACTTTCGGAAGTGAAGTTGTGGCTGGTTACACGATTGCGATTCGTATCATTATTTTTACGATTTTGCCATCGTGGGGAATGTCGAATGCTGCTGCAACGTTGGTCGGACAGAATCTGGGTGCTGGCAAACCCGAACGTGCCGAAACTTCGGTTTGGCGAACGGCTTTTTATAACATGATTTTCTTACTTTTAGTCGGAATCATATTTGCATTCTTTGCCGAAAACTTCGTTGGGATTTTTACTGATGAACCAAAAGTCATCGAAATTGGTGTTTTATGCCTACAAATCATTTGTTTAGGTTATATTTTCTTTGGCTACGGTATGGTCATCGGGCAATCGTTAAACGGTGCAGGAGATACGCTTTCGCCTACAATTATGAATTTTGTTTGTTTCTGGTTAATCGAAATTCCGCTGGCTTATTTCTTGGCTAAAAGTCTTGATTGGGGGCCAAATGGCGTATTTTGGTCGATTGCCATTAGCGAATCAATTTTGGCGATTGTGGCAATTTTTGTATTCCGAAGAGGGCGTTGGAAACGAATGAAAGTTTAAATGTGTTAGAAAAAAACCTGTAAGGTTTGAAAAAAACCTTGCAGGTTTTATCCGTATTTTAACGAACTTTGCACCCCAACATTTTCTGATTTAATCAATTGAAAAATTACTTTCGATTACTTTCTTACGCCAAGCCACTTAGTGGTTTTATTGTGCCATTTGTCATTACTTCTATCTTGGCAAGTTTATTTGGTGTACTCAATTTTACACTTTTGATGCCCCTTTTAGATGTTTTATTCGATAAAATCGCATTCGAGGCAATAGAAAAACCTGACTCAATTTTTGACCTAAAAAATCAGTTTAACTACTATTTCGGTTTATTCTTGACTCAACACGGCAAATTCGGAGCATTGCAGTTTGTCTGTGGAGTGATTGCCGTTTCGGTTTTGTTGGCTAATATCTTCAAATATGTGAGCATTAGGCTTTTAGAAAAATTTAAATCCAATATGGTGGCAAATCTTCGACAAGCGGTTTTCGATAATTCCATCAATCTTCACCTCGGTTTTTTCAGTAATGAACGCAAAGGGAATCTAATTTCTCGCATCGTAACCGATGTACAAGAAGTCGAAAACTCGATTGCGAATACGTTTTCGGCTGCTACCAAAGAGGTTTTTCTGTTTATATTTTACATTGCTTCGCTTTTCTATATTTCTTGGAATCTGACTTTTTTTGCTTTGTTGGTAATTCCTGTTTCGGGAATTTTTATTTCTACGCTCGTGAAACGTATGCGACGTGATGCAGGAGAAGGGCAACAACGCCTAAGTAATCTGATTAGCCTCATGGACGAAGCCTTTGGCGGAATGCGTGTTGTAAAAGGATTTGTGGCAGAAAAATTTATTACCGAAAAATTTCGTACCGAAAACCAAGGTTACAGAAATGCCATTTTTGGATTGGCTTCTCGCCGAGAAATGTCTTCGCCTTTTTCCGAAATCATGGGTGTTTTTGTCGTAATCGGCATTTTACTTTATGGGGGCTCGTTGATTTTTGATGGAAAATCTGAATTGACCGCATCTGAATTTATTAGCTACATTGTTATTTTTTCGCAAGTGATGCGTCCAGCCAAAGATATTTCTAATGCCTTCAGTTCGGCACAAAGAGGTTTAGCTTCGGGTGAAAGAATTCTCGAATTAATTGATAATCAATCTCTTATAAAAGACAAGTCTAATGCGATCCAGATAAAAGATTTCGGACACAGCATCGAAGCACAAAACGTTGGTTTTGCTTATGAAGGTGATGTTGAGGTTTTGAAAAATATCAATTTTACCCTCCAAAAAGGAAAAACAATTGCCTTGGTTGGTTCGTCAGGCGGTGGAAAATCAACTATTGCCGACTTGATTCCGAGATTTTATGACCCTACTGTTGGCCAAATCACGATTGATGGTGTTGATATGAAAGATGTTTCGCAACACTCGCTTCGCAAACTCATGGGAATCGTTACGCAAGAAGCTGTACTTTTCAATGATACGATTTTCAATAATATTGCTTTTGGCGAAAACGTAAGTTTAGAAGATGTGATGGCTGCCGCTAAAATTGCAAATGCTCATGATTTTATCATGCAGCAACCATCTGATTATCAGACAGTTATTGGTGATAGAGGAACAAAACTTTCGGGCGGGCAACGCCAACGATTGTCGATTGCACGAGCTATTTTGCAAAACCCACCAATCTTGATTCTCGACGAAGCAACTTCGGCACTTGATACAGAATCCGAAAAGTTGGTACAAGAAGCCCTTACAAATTTGATGAAAAATCGCACAACACTCGTAATTGCCCACCGTCTAAGTACGATTCAGAGTGCCGACCAAATTTTGGTTATTCATCAAGGACAAATCATTGAGCGTGGTACTCACGACGAACTTTTGAAAATAGAAGATGGTTTCTACAAAAAACTAAGCTCGATGCAGACGCTTTCTTAATTAAAAATTGAAAATGGAGAATTGAAAATTATTTTTTTATTAAATAATAGTTTTCAATTCTCCATTTTCAATTCTCCATTTTTAATTATTTATGATAACTCGCCGAGACATACTCGTAAAAGCTGCTAATTTCTGTGCGTATCAAGAGCGAACGCACGCAGAAGTGCGTGAGCGTTTGCAAAAATGGGAAGTTTGGGGCGATGAAGCCGAAGAAATAATTGCCTATCTGATTGAGGATAATTTCTTGAATGAAGAGCGTTTTGCCAAGATTTTTGCGGGAAGTAAATTCAGAGTAAAACAATGGGGGCGACAAAAAATAAAATACGAACTTAAAGCCCGAAAACTCTCAGAATATTGCATAAAAGTAGGCATGGCCGAAATCGACGACGATGATTATATCAATACTTTACAAGAAATTCTCGAAAAGAAAAAGCACGAACTTCGCACCGAAAAACAGCCTTTGATTTTGAAACAAAAACTCGCCAGGTATGCCCTTGGCAAAGGTTTTGAAACCGATTTAGTTTGGGAAATGATTGGGAAGATTTGTAAAAAGTGAATTTATGTAAATCAAAAAATGTTATGTTTGTACAAAAAAACGTAAAACTATGAATAGACCAAATTTTCATGTAGATTTTGATTTAGCGGCCAAAATTTTTTATGATAGTCAAAATGAAAGAAATCAAAAGATAATTGATAATGCTTTAGAAAAGTTAGCGTTTTTTAAAAACCCTAACTATATTGAAGATTTTACTCCGTTAACAATTGATAACGAGAAATACTACCTGATAAAAGAAGGGAAAGTTAACATTATCTTTCAAAGTAAAAAAGATGAGTTTTTAATTAATGACATTATTAGTGGCAGTTTCTTGAATGTATGAAAGAATTAGAAGAGATAAAGCTGAATTTGGGAGCAATTGAGCGGCATCTAATAGAATTTGAAAATCTTTTAAAATCAAGCACTGAAATTGAAGAGAACATTCTATTAAAGTTCTTTCAGTCTCGCCCCCAACTCGTTTCTTTCATAGGTATTTTAACTGATTTTGGTTATTCAAATAGATATGCGTATGAATTTCCAATCGTAGGAGAATTTAAAACTGATTTTATAGTTGGTAGTGCAGAAGAACACTCTTATCTACTTATTGAGTTTGAAAGTGCTAAAAATGATAGCATTTTTAAGAAAAAGAGTCGCAGCTTAAAAGAATGGAGTCCAAGATTTGAACATGGATATAGTCAAATTGTTGATTGGTTTTGGCAAATTCAAGACATTGCTCGAACAGATATCTTAAAACGAACATTTGGTGTTGAACATATTAAGTATAATGGATTATTAGTAATCGGGCGTAATAAAGGACTTTCAGAAGCGGATTCAAGTCGTCTTATGTGGCGTCGGGATAATGTTTTAGTCAATAATCGAAAAATCAATTGTCTTACTTATGACCAGTTATTTGAACTTCTCGAACAAAAAATAAAACACTTAAAGAGTTTGCGTTCTTAAAAATATTTGCAAAAAAATAACCCATTGCAGAAGCAATGAGCTATGAGTTACATCAGCTATTTACAATTATTGTTTTTGTAAAATAATTCTGGTAGTTGTCATTGAGGCAGTTCCACTTCCATCCACAATTGTCCATGTCATTGTGCTGCCACTAAAAGAAAGCCCAAAAGTATTGGTATTTTTCCCCGTTATTACCAGCTTATCCTCATTTATTTCGTATTCAGAAACTTCACTTGAACCAGAAAAGTTATTAGCAATTGACTGGCACTCCATTGGTGTACTATATGTAACTTTGCCCTTCTTCCGAAAATTAAAAACTATTTCTTTTGCACAAGGTAAGGCATTCACTAAAGCGGGTAGTTGGTCAGCATCTGCGGCAGTGCCTTGCTTCACAAAAATATTTGTAATCTTCCAATTACCAATAATCTGTGCTGATAGAGTATCTTTAGAACAATCCGTTAGTATCACCAATAATAAAGGTAAAACCAATATTTTAATTCGATTTGAAATAAGCTTCACAAGTTTAATGAATTTAATTTTTGAATATTAAATGTACAACAACACTATCTAATAAAACGAATTTTATGCTACAAAATTGAATACTGATTTACTTAACGGTAAAATTTATTCCTGCCTCGGTGTTTTTTTCTTCCGCTTCGTTCAAAATTTCTTGATGCTTCTATAAATTAGATTCACCTTTGGGTAATATTATTAAGAATGACATTTTTCGTACGTCAGAAAGCACAAAAATCAAATGAAAAATAGTTACCTAATCATTTTAGCCTTTGTTGGCACATTTGTTTCCTGCAAAAAATCAGAAAACACCAACACTTCGCCCCAATATAAATCACTCACCGAAGCGGTGTATGCTTCGGGGAATATTTATCCAAAAAATGAATATAAACTCACAGCTAATGCGGATGGTTTTTTGATAAAACAAACCGCTTTTGAAGGCGATGCTGTGGGGAAAAATCAATTACTTTTTCAGCTTGAAAGTGCTTCACAAGAAGCTCGTTTGGAGGCGTCGAGTAATATTTTGCGTCAGTCGGAAGCTAATTTTGGCGATAATTCGCCAATTCTTGATGAACTCGAAGCTCAACTCCGAAATGCCCGCACAAAACTGGCCAATGACTCTGTAAATTTCAAACGCTATAAAGAACTTTACGACCGCAACGCCACTACTCGCATCGAATACGAGCGAGCTGAATTGGCTTTCCAAACGTCAAAAAATGATGTTTCGGCTCGCAGAAAAGCATGGTTACGTACAAAAAATCAACTTTATGTAGATTTACAAAACTCAAAGTCGAACTTCAAAGTCAATGCTCGTGAAGAAGATAACTATCGAATAAAGAGCTTTGAAGCAGGGAAACTCTATGAAATTTATAAAAAACAAGGCGAACTCGTGCGACGTGGCGAAGCAATAGCATTAGTAGGCGATGCCAACGAGGTTTACGCTCAATTGGCCATTGACGAATCTGATTTTGTGAAAGTGCAAATTGGACAAACCGTTTTGGTTAAAATTGATGTTTACAAAGACAAAATTTTCAAAGCAAAAGTGACTAAACTTTACCCAAAACTCAATAAAGCTGACCAGACATTTAGAGTCGATGCCGAATTTGTGGAGGAAAAGCCCAATGCCTACTACGGCATGACGATTGAAGCCAATATTGTGGTTTCCGAAAATCCAAGAGTGCTGACGATTCCGAAAAACTATTTAGTAGGCAGCGATTCGGTTTGGATTGAAGAAAACGGCGATAAAAAGAAAATCAAAATCACGAAAGGCGTTGAAAACCTTGATATGGTTGAGGTAAAAGCTGGCCTAACCGAGAAATCGGTTTTGGTGCTCGGAAATTGATTTATGTTATATCCTATGTACAACACCCGTAGAGACAAGGCAATGCCTTGTCTCTACCACGCCAACAAAAAACAAAAAATCAATCATGAACCTCAATATCTCACTCCAAATAGCCAAAACACACTTACTGACAAAAAAACGTCAGACCTTGATTGCGATGCTGGGCGTTACCTTCGGTATTGCGATGTTCATCGTCATGATTTCGGTCATTAAGGGTGTCAATAAATTTCTTGAAGATTCTGCTCTCGACTCATCGCCGCACATCAGAATCTATAAAGAAATCACAAGTAGCCACCCAAGTATCATAGAAGAGGCCAATTCAGCGAATTTTAATATAATTTACCATCAATTACCTAAAAATGAATTGATTAACATCAAAAACGGACTTCAAATCGCCGCTAATATCGAAAAAGAGTCAGCAGTTTTGGGAGTTTCGCCGCAGATAAGTTCACAGGTATTTTTCAATAAAGGTCCAGTACCTTTTTCGGGACAAATTGCTGGTGTAGATGTTTTGAAAGAAGACAAACTATATGACCTAAAGAAACGTATCAAATCAGGAAATATCGAATCCTTGCTCTCAACTCCTAATGGAATTCTGATGGGTAAAGTTTTAGCTCGCAACCTCAATGTAAAAGTAGGCGATAAAATTATGGTTACAACACCTACAGGAAATTTAAAACTGGTCAAAATTGTGGGCATTTTTGGTTTTGGAATTCAGACCGTCGATGGCGTGAAATGCTACGCAAATATGTCGATGGTGCAGGAAATTCTACAAAAAGATAAGAGTTTCGTAACGGATATTCATATAAAAATGAAAGATTCGCAAGCGGCACTTACTTACGCCAAAGTGCTGAAAAATCAATACGGCTATAAAACCCAAGATTGGGCCGAAGCTAACTCAGCATTTTTGGCAGGTGATAAAATCCGTAATGGAATGGTGATTATGGTTTCGATTACACTTCTGGTGGTAGCTGGCTTTGGTATTTATAACATTATGAATATGAATGTCATCAATAAGATGAAAGACATCGCTATCTTGAAAGCCACAGGTTTTGCAGGAAATGACATTGTTTCGATATTCCTCATCCAATCTATCATTATCGGTATTTTGGGGGCATTGTTAGGCATTATTATCGGTTTTTGTTTAAGTTATTTGCTTTCATCCGTTCCATTTGATGCGGGAGATTTCCTTGATATAAAAACATTCCCAATTTTATTTGAACCAAAATACTACGGACTTGGAATGATTTTCGGCATCACAACCACCATTTTAGCAGGCTATATGCCCGCTCGAAAAGCATCAAAAATCGACCCAGTGGCAATATTGAGAGGGTAAAGCCCCTGCCCCACCCATAACCCCTAAAGGAGGGTATAAGACAATAAAGGAAATGAATTTTGACAAACTAAGAAAATGAATACTAAGAATAGCAACATTAACTCCCCTTTAGGGCAGTCCGATGGGTCGGTTGGGGGTGGAGTGGGAATGGCTGTACTTTCTGCCTCCAACATCAACAAATATTTCTACGAACCCGAAAAGTTTCAAGTTTTGAAGAATATTTCTTTTGAAGCCAATCGTGGAGAGTTTCTGGCTTTGGTAGGAAAATCTGGTTGTGGGAAATCAACACTTTTGTACATTCTTTCAACAATGGATACCGATTACGAAGGTTCATTAGTAATGAATGGCGAACGCCTAACTGGACGCACCCAAGACCAATTGGCTGCTTTCAGAAACGAACATTTGGGCTTTGTTTTTCAGTTTCACTTTCTTTTGCCTGAATTTACAGTTTTGCAAAACGTTATGCTTCCTGCCCTAAAACTCGGAAAATATTCGAGTAAAGAAATAGAAGAAAGAGCCTATCAAAAGCTAAAATTGGTCGATATGCAAGACCACGCCATCAAACAATCGGCCAAACTTTCGGGCGGACAACAACAGCGTGTAGCCATTGCAAGAGCTTTAATTAACGACCCTGCAATAATCATGGGCGATGAGCCTACGGGGAATCTTGACAAAAAAAATTCGGAAGTAGTTTTCGAGATTTTTAAGCAAATTGCCCACGAAAATAACCAAACAATCATTGCCGTAACGCACGACCCCGATTTTGCCAAAGGAAGTGATAGAATCATTGAAATGTCTGACGGACAAATTATTAACTAATGATAGCCGAGAAGAAAATAGTAATATATGTAATTGCTACAATGGCAATGATAGCTACTTTTTTTAGGTGGTATATTTTTGATTTTGACCCCAAAAGTAATGCTATTTTATGTTGTATTTCTATCATAGTTTTATCAACAACCTACCTTTTTTTTAGCAAAACTTGCCTTGTTTTCGATAGATTCATGCCCTACGACAGAGGAATTGTAAAGCGATTAATACCACAAATTCTTCTTAACCTTGCATTCATTACTATTGTTTCACGAGTGGCATTTTTAATCGGACGAACAATGCTACCTTTCCATTCAATCGTTGAAAAAGAAGCCACCAATCTTGCACAACTTGCTGGCGTAGCTACTGAGGTTTTAGTTGTAACGCTACTCAATGTTATTCATTTTGCCAAATATTCCCTGAATAAATGGCGTGAAAATGCACTCAGAGCCACAAATCTTGAAAAAGAAAAATCGCAGGTGCAATTCGATAATCTAAAAAACCAGCTAAATCCACATTTTTTATTCAATAGCCTCACTTCGCTTGATTCACTCATTCACGAAAATCCAGCTTTGGCAAGTGATTTTCTTAGGCAACTGGCCAAAGTTTTCCGCTATGTGCTACAAAACAAAGAAAAGGGTTTGGTCAGTCTCGAAACAGAATTAAACTTTATCAAGAATTATGTCGCTTTGCTTCGAACTCGTTTTGGAGAATCTCTCAGCATAAATTTCAATATTTCAATAGATGTTTTAGATTTGCAAATCGCCCCAGTAACTCTTCAAATATTGATTGAAAATGCACTAAAACACAACATCGTCAACCAAGCTAATCCACTGATAATCAATATTTTTAATCAAGAGCAATATTTGTTTATAGAAAATATCATTCAATTAAAGAAACAAGTCGAAACCTCCAACGGACAAGGCTTAAACAACTTAAAATTATTGTATAGTTTTCTGAGTGACAAAGAAGTATTGATTGAACAAAACGAAGTTTTTACAGTAAAAATCCCCTTGATTTGATACAAATTTTATGAAGATATTATTAATAGAAGACGAACCATTAGTAGCTAAGAATCTCGAAAATTTGGTTAAACAACTTGAGCCAACATCAACTTTATTGGCCACAATTGGCAGTGTAAAAGAATCTTTAGACTGGTTTAAAGCTAATGCTGAACCAGAGCTTATTTTATCTGATATTCAGCTTTCTGATGGCGTAAGTTTTGATATTTTCCAAGAAATTCAACCGCAATGCCCAATCATTTTTACGACTGCTTATGACGAATACGCCATTCGGGCTTTCAAACTAAATAGCATTGATTATTTGTTGAAACCTATTGATAAAGATGAACTTCGCAGTGCTTTTGAGAAGTTTAAAAGGCTGAATCATACACCCAATCAAGACGATTTTAAAGAAAAACTCACACATTTACTGAGCGATTTAGAAAATCGCTCCACGAGTCCAAAATTTAAGACTCGATTTACTGCACATTTCCAAAGGAATATCGTAGCCGTAACAACCGAACGAATTGCCTGCTTTTATCGAGATGAAGTTATTTGGATTCAAACCACTGATAATCAGCGGCTTATTACAGACTATAATTCGCTCGATGAAATAGAAGAATTATTGAACCCCGAAGGATTTTATAGAGCAAATCGCCAGTTTATTGTCAATAAACAAACCATCGAAAGCTATCGAACACATTTTACAGGAAAAATTGAATTAAAATTAGTTGTTACAACCAAAGATGAGGTGGTCGTAAGTAAAGAAAAAGCCCACCAATTTAGAGGCTGGTTTGAATTGGGTTAAATCATCAACAAACGCCAAACGCCCGAAATTAATAAAAGCACCAAACAGAAAGGCGTTAGCACTTTCCAAGAAAGATACATGAGTTGGTCAACACGCAAGCGAGGGAGTGTCCAACGTACCCACATTTGAATCAAAATCAGGAAATAGGCTTTTGAAATCAACCAAAATGCTCCCCAAAGGTCGCTTGACCAATGTCCGATTTGCCCACTTGTCCAACTTCCAAGCGTAAATGAGCCGATATTTGGAAAAGGAGTATTCCAACTTCCGAGAAACAAAACTGTTCCTAAAATAGACACCAAAAGCATCATTCCGTATTCAGAGAGCATCACAATAGCCCAACGAAAACCTGAATATTCGGTGTGAAAACCACCAATTAACTCGGATTCTGCTTCGGGTAAATCGAACGGAGCTCGGTTAGCTTCGGCCAACGAAGCAATAAAATAAATAACAAAAACTATCAATAGAAACGGATTTCTGAGAATATTCCAAGTCAAGATTCCACCGTATTGATTAACCTCAATGCCCGTAGCTTTTATACCAAAAAGATAGTTTTTTTCGAGCGAAAGAAAGCCTTGTTGAAAACTAATCTCCTGTAAATCAAGCGTTTGTGTAATCAAAACTACGCACAAAACCGAAAGTCCGAGCGGTACTTCGTAAGAGATAATCTGAGCAACCGAACGCATCGCACCCAGTAAAGAATACTTATTATTTGATGACCAACCCGCCATCAACATACCCAAAATATCAAGCGAAACCACCGCCAAAAGCATAAAAACTCCAGTTGGAGTGGCAGAACCTCTCAAACTTGGCGACAATGGAAACAACGCAAAGCCCGCAAAAATTGCCATAAAAATCATCAATGGAGCGAATTTGAACATACGGCGGTCAGCAGCAGCAGGCACGATGTCCTCTTTCTGAATCAGCTTCAAAAGGTCGGCAATCAGCTGTAGAAGCCCCCACTTACCAACCTCCATTGGGCCAGTACGGTCTTGAATAAAAGCCGAAACCTTACGTTCGACATACACCCCAACGACCACATTGGCAAAAATCGCAGCAAGAAATATGAGTATGGTTATGAGCATTTAATAACAAGGTTTTACGGCTGGAGTTGGTTTGAAAGGTTTGATTTTATAAGGTTTTCCTCTAAATTTAAAACTAATACTTTCCAAAACCTTCATTTTTAGTCCAGCTTCTCTTCTGTAAATTTCAATTTCTGACACAAAATACAATTGTATTTTACTATAGTCACGATTAAAATAATTCTTAAAATCTTTAAGCATAAATTCTTGAAAGCAAGTTTCAAACTTAGCTTTCATATTTTCAACTTTAAAGCCATCTGAATTATTAATACCTTTCAATTCTACAATAGTAATGCCATACTTATCTGTTCCTGCACATCTCTGAATAATAAAACAGTCGGGAGAAGGTGGCGGAGTAGCAAAATTAATTGTATTATAAAAACTATCTAATTTTAAGATAACATAATCTTCTTTTGGAATGTTTTTATCAATCTCAACACAAATACCTTCATCTTCACATCTATCTTGTAGCAAGGGTTTCAGCCTTTCATCTTGCCGAATCTTCTGTAAAAGCATGCTCTTGATTAAGTTTTTCTAAAATACTCATTCGTCTTTCATACTGTTCAACCGCCACATCCGTAAAATTGTAATCTTCAATTCCCTCACTTGTTGCTTTCATATCTCCTGCATCATAGCTACCTTTTTCGCCCATCACTAAATGGTAACTTCCCACTTTATCAGCATCAATTTTTTTCTCTAAAAGCAAGTTTGTAAGCTCATTCATCATAAAATCGCTATGGGTAGTCATTACTACTTTCACGCCCGATTTAGCTAAATCGACGAAAATTTTCATCATTTCAACCTGTACTTTTGGATGAAGATGAGCTTCGGGTTCTTCAATAAACAGTACTCTGTAAAATTTATATTTTGAATGACGTTTCTTTACAGAAATAATATGTCGCATAAAAATAACTAATGGAGCTAATTCAGAAATCATTGAAGATGCTTCTAAAATATCTAACTGTATTTTTGTTCGATTATCTATAAATTTTATTTCCGATTTCTTTTTATCAAATTTTATTTTAGCTTTCAATATTTCACTCTCAATACTATTAACAATGTGTAACAAACCCTTATTTATTACTTTATCATCTACTTGACTGAGATTTTTCAAATAATCTGCAATAGGTTCACTTAACTTTGGAATTTTAAATTGGCTTTTTATTTGAAATCTAAAACGAGACAGTTCAGCTAAAATATTACCAAAATTACTAAATTGATGGTGTAGCCCTTCTCTGGAAGACGGAAGGAAGTATAAGTCAAATAAAGCATCAGGAGCTAAATTCTTAAAAAGTTGGACTCCTCTGAATCCAATTTCAAATGAAAGCTGGTCTATAATCTCCTCTTTAATTTCGTCTATGAGTTTCTTATTTTTTGTCTTTTTTTTATTGTTAGAAAAAAAATCTCTAATCAATTCAATAAAATCGTCATCTTCTTCTTTTAAATCATAGTCAAAGTGTATGTCTTTATCAATGGAAAAGTGTAATTTTTTAATTGCCTTGTCTTCAAAACAGAAGTCAAAACTAAAATAATCTGTTTTTATCTCAATTTCAGGTTTTAGTTTAGTCTGAGTATTTACAATATTTGAAAAAGTATTTTTTAAAGAAGAGTGCAAGAATTCGGTAAATATATTTAGATTTTTTTCACATAACTCAACTAAATAATTATTGAGAACTAACTTATTTATATCTTCAATTTGCATCAAATCAAAAATATTTTCTTTTACTTCATTAACATATGAAGTTTTCACATTGAATTCAAAATCATCACTCTCAATAAATCTTTCATAACTTTTTAATACTAAATAAATTAAATTTATCGCCCACGATTTTCCAATATTATTTTCGCCATAAATCACGTGCAAATCCTTCTCCAAGTCAAACTCGAAGTGCTCAATTGGTCCGAAATTTTTTATTGAAATTTTCATGAGGTTTCATTATAAAAATTTGACAACTCTGTTTAGAGTTGTCAAATTTAGAAAAAACTATCTAAAGTCTATCAAAACTCTGCACTCTTAGGCGTACGAGGGAAAGGAATCACGTCACGGATGTTGGTCATGCCCGTTACGAACAATACCAAACGCTCGAAACCAAGCCCGAAACCTGAGTGCGGAGCCGAACCAAATTTACGAGTTTCGAGATACCACCAAATGTTTTCTGGGTCGATACCTACTTCTTTCGTGCGAGCTAATAATTTCTCGTAATCATCTTCACGTTGCGAACCACCGATAATTTCTCCAATACCTGGAAATAACACGTCCATTGCTCTAACTGTCTTTCCATCAGCATCTTGCTTCATGTAGAATGCTTTGATGTCTTTCGGGTAATTGGTCAAAATCACTGGTTTTTTGAAGTGTTTTTCAACCAAATAACGCTCATGTTCTGATTGCAAATCAATTCCCCACTCAACTGGATATTGGAATTTTTTCTCTTTATGAGGTTTTGAGCGAAGCAAAATTTCGATTGCTTCGGTGTATGTCAAACGCTCAAATTTATTATCAACCACAAACTTCAATTTCTCGAGCAAACTCAATTCGCTACGCTCATTTTGTGGCTTGCTTTTCTCTTCTTCTAAAAGACGTTTCTCTAAAAATGCTAAATCTTCTGCACAATTTTCGAGAGCATATTTGATAACTGTCTGAACAAAATCTTCTGCCAAAGCCATGTTGTCTTCCAATTCGTAGAAAGCAACTTCTGGCTCAATCATCCAAAACTCCGCTAAATGACGAGTAGTATTTGAGTTTTCAGCACGGAAGGTTGGCCCGAAAGTATAAATTTTCGATAATGCCAATGCTCCTAATTCACCTTCCAATTGCCCCGAAACCGTCAAACTTGTTTGGCGACCAAAGAAATCTTGGCTATAATCAATGCTTCCATCTTCGACTCTTGGCGGTTTTTCCATGTCGAAGTTAGTCACATGAAACATTTCGCCCGCACCTTCGGCATCAGAAGCCGTGATGATTGGTGTATGAAGATAGAAAAAACCGTTATCGTTATAATATTTATGCACCGCATAAGCCAAAGCATGACGAATGCGGAAAATTGCTCCAAAAGTATTCGTACGGAAACGTAAGTGAGCTTTTTCACGCAAAAACTCCATTGAGTGTTTCTTTGGCTGCATCGGGAATGTTTCGTCAGCAGTGCCATAAACTACAATTTTCTCTGCTTTTACTTCTACTGCTTGTCCAGAACCCATCGAAGCGATAAGTTTGCCAGTTACGGCCACACACGCACCCGTCGAAACCAACTTCAATGTTTCTTCATCTATTGCTCCACCTTCGGCAACTGCCTGAATATTATGTATCGTTGAGCCATCATTAATGGCAATAAAAGTTACGGCTGCTTGCCCACGTTTGGTACGTACCCAACCTTTCACGGTCACTTCTTGTTCGCTTGGCGATTGCTTCAGTAATTCCTTGATTTGCATAATTCTCTGTTATTCTTGAATTGAACTGCAAAAATAGGAATAAAACTTTTCTTAAATAAGTATTTGTGGAGCGAACATCCTGTTCGTCGAAAAATGACCTGAAAATCAAAGAAAAACTATACTTTTTTTTATAATTTAGTCACAGAAATACAATTATTGATATGGCGATTAAAGAAAAATATTTGAAAATTCCCGAAAAATTTGTCTATGAAATTATAGATGGGAAGACAATTTATTTTAAGGGTTACAAGAAAGCTAAAAATGATGAAGAAATTTGGGGCTGTACTGGATTACAGTCAACAATCACCACTTATATTTTAGAGGCGTTGTATTCTTTTTTCAGAAAATTAGAGTATCGAATTCATTCAAACCATCCAAGTTTACAAATAGACTTCAACAATATTCTAACTTGTGACATTTTAGTTTATGATAAAACTGTTTTAACTGCCGACAAAATAACCACAAAATATTCAAACGTCCCACCAAAATATGCCATTGAAGTGGATACAAATGCCGATTTGAGTGAAAGTAATTTTATAGATTACTTAACTCGGAAAACCGAAAAACTCTTTGAATTTGGCACGGAAAAAGTATTTTGGGTAATTACTGCATCTCAAAAAGTGATTGTTGCTCAACCTAATGAAGATTGGTATATCAGAAGTTGGGATAAAGACATTGAACTTTTTGATGGAATAAATATTAATATCGGTAAATATCTTGATGAAGAAGGAATTAAAGTTTCGTAAATAAAATGCCTTGAAAATCACTTCTCAAGGCATTTTATTTGGGTCAGACCTGCGGTGCAGACCTTTCTATACTCGTTCAAAAATCGTTGCGATTCCCATTCCGCCACCAATGCAGAGCGTTACGAGTCCCGTTGATTTGTTTGAGCGTTCGAGTTCGTCGATTAAAGTACTTGATAAAATTGCTCCCGTTGCACCTAGCGGATGCCCCAAAGCAATAGCTCCACCATTGACATTTACCTTTGAGTGGTCAACGCCAAAATGCTCCATAAATAGCATCGGAACGGCCGCAAATGCTTCATTTACTTCAAATAAATCAATATCACCGATATTCATGCCTGCTTTTTTCAAAATCTTTTCGGTAGCAGGTACTGGGCCAGTGAGCATGATTGTTGGCTCCGAACCCACAATCGCAAATGCCTTAATTTTAGCACGAGGTTTTAGTCCGAGTTTGTCGCCAGTTGCTTTATTTCCAATCAACAAAGCCCCTGCTCCATCAGTCAATTGCGACGAATTTCCCGCATGATGCACATGGTTGATACTTACTAAATCGTTGTATTTCAATAAAGCCAAAGCATCAAGCCCCATGCCACCCATCATTTCGAAAGCTGGTTTTAATTTACCCAACGATTCGAGCGTTGTTTCTGGACGGATACCTTCGTCACGGTCAAGAACTGTTAAACCTATTTCATCTTTAACTGGCACAATTGATTTATAAAGGCTACCCGCTTGGGCTGCTACGGCACGTCGCACCGATTCTACGGCAAACGTATCAACATCATTGCGTGAATAACCATATTTCGTGGCAATCAAATCAGCAGAAATTCCTTGCGGAACAATTTTATGCTGAGAAATTATCTGAGGATTCATCATCAACGCTCCACCATCCGAACCCATCGGCACTCTCGACATTGACTCCACCCCACCAGCTACCAACATATCTACTTGCCCCGACATCACATAAGCTGCTGCCATATTGATAGCTTCCAAACCCGACGAGCAAAAACGATTGACTTGCACACCCGCCACGCTTTGGGCATAACCAGCCGCCAAAACTGCCGTACGAGCAATGTCTGCCCCTTGCTCACCAATTGGCGAAACGCAACCCATAATTACATCGTCGATATAACTTGTATCGAGGTCGTGGCGGTCTTTAATGGCCTTCAAAACCGTTGCGAGAAGGTCAACTGGTTGAATTTCGTGCAAAGAACCGTCCGATTTTCCACGTCCACGAGGCGTGCGAACGGCATCATAAATATATGCTTCCATTTGTAAGATTTAATATACTGGTGAATAGAAAATAGTATGCAAGCATACTTTATCTGACAAAACTAATCAATAGTTTGGTTTGATGCAAATGCTGAAAAAGCTAATTTTACAGGAAATAGTGTGAATGTTCTCAAGTCGAATAAAGAAATAATAAAGGTCAAATTTTGCATCATATTCTATATTAAAATATGCTTTCGCTTTATCGTAATGCTTTTGGTGGTTTATCTCGGCAAGTTTGGTTATTGGCATTGGTGATGCTCATTAATCGAAGTGGCGGAATGGTTGTGGCCTTTTTAACCCTCTATCTAACTCAAAAACTGGGTTTTAGCATTACTGATGCAGGTTTTGTGATGGTAATATTTGGTGTTGGTTCCATCTGCGGGACTTTTCTCGGGGGAAAACTGACCGACTTAATTGGTTATTTTCCAGTACAATTATTTAGTTTATTGTTGGGCGGAATCATGTTTTTATTGCTTTCTCAAACCCAAAACTATTATATTATTTGTACGTTGGTTTTCTTTTTGAGTGCTTTTGGTGAAGCCTATCGCCCCGCCAATACTGCTTCGATTGCTGATTTCAGTACACCTGAAACTTTCACTCGCTCGGTTTCTCTGATTCGTTTAGCCATAAATATTGGTTGGTCGATTGGGCCTGCCATTGGAGGTTTTTTGGCTTCAAGAGATTATACTTTATTGTTTTGGGCTGATGGACTAACGAATATCGGAGCGGCAACTTTAGTATTTTTCTTTTTGAGAAGTTCTCGTCAGAAAAGGGCTGATATTAAGGCAAATAAAGTAGAAATAGACCCAAAAGATTCAGCTTATCGTGACCGAAAATATTGGATTTTCTTGCTACTCACGACGATGTATGCGGTTGCATTTTTCCAACTTTTCACGATTGGACCAGTTTTCTACAAACAAGTTTGTGCGTTAACAGAAATACAAATTGGTTATATTTTAGGGCTAAATGGACTGATTGTTGCCTTGATTGAGATGATATTGATTTATAAAATTGAAGGAAAGTTCGAGAAGCTTTATTTGATAAGTTTTGGGGCAAGTCTGGTGGTTGTCAATTATATAATTTTCTTGTTTTCACATAGCTACGTTTGGCTGATTATCGGAATTTTGTTTGCTACTTTCTCCGAAATCTTCGCCATGCCATTTATGAACGCCTTTAGTATCGAACGCTCAAAACCTCATAATCGTGGGCAGTATTCGGCTTTACATTCCATGACCTGGTCGATTGCTCAAATTTCTGCTCCGTTGGTTGGTACTCAGACTATTGCACACTTTGGTTTTGATGCTCTTTGGTATATTTTGGGGTCGTTTGGGGTTATCTCGGCAGTGGGTTTTGTTTGGTTGAAGACCGTAAAGAATTAATCGTTCTGAAAAATACTTAGTTTTTCTTCTTAAAAATACCTCTTGGGTCTTCTTTTTTTGCCAAAAGTCCTTCGAGAATCTCAATGCTGGCATTGTCGGGGTCGAGTTCGTATCCTTGATGAAAACGCTCCCACGCTTCGTCAATTTCTTCGTTGAGAAGTTTTGCCAAAGACATTTGCATAAGTGCATTGGCCGATTCTGGTTGCTTCGTAAGTGCTTTTGTGAGTAGCTCAAACGCCTTTCTTAAATCTTCTTTTTCGGCATCAACCGTAAAGCATTTAATATGAACAGTAGCGAGGTCAACAATGAGTGTTACATTATCATCATCTTCAATTTCAAGCCCACGATTCATTAAATCAATGGCTTGAGCGTACTTTTCATTTTGATAGGCAATTACCCCTAAACCCCAGTAAACATCAGAATTTTCATCGTCAAGTAAATATGCTAAATTGAAGCGATACGTTGCCGTATCTTTTTCTCCTTCACCCAAATATTCCCATGCACGAGTTGCAAAAAACTCACTGGCTTCGCTACGGGTTTTGAAATTCAAATCACAAGCTTTCAAAAACTCTTCATCAACTGCTTTTTGGGCATCGGTTTTCTCGAATTCTCCAAAAAGTGGCAAAAGATGAATATTTACTCCTTTTGGAGCAAGTTTCTTTTTAACTACTTGTGTTTGGGTATCCTGTGGAGGCACAAACGACTTCGTATTTGAAGAGTTTGATTGAACTTTGCTTGGCGTTGAATAGCTATTAAGATTGGCACTCTGCGAGCGAAAAACAGCTTGTTGGGCTATTATATCGGCAGAAACGAAAATACACAAACTCGATAATAATAAAAATCTCATTAGCAATTTTTGACAGATACATCACAGATATAACGACATCTGTTGTAAATTTATTAGCTTTTCTCTTAAAATTTAACAGGATTTGAAAAGTTTTTTTGAGCGAAAATGCTTAATTCTTTTCAAATACTTTCTTACTGAATTTTATAAACGAATGATTCCTAATATTGTTTACAAAAACAATGCCCGATAAGATTTTATATATCGAGCATTTGTAATTTATCTCTTAGAACCTTTATTGCTTTTTGAGAAACCATATTTTTTACCACTCGAAGACGAACTTTTTGGAGAAGAACCTCTCCCACTTTTACCCGAACTCATGTTTTTTTTCTTAGCCGCTGCTGCTTTTGGATTCTTCTTTTCGTGGAAAGCTCCTTTAAAATTCGGATCCTCTTTTTTGCGTTGATTATCAATTTCGAGCAACATTGCTTGGTTTTCATCAAATGGTGTCGGAGCGATTTCAACATCGAGAGGAATCAACTCACGAGGAATCTCCATACGAATGATTTTCTCAATTTTCTTGATGTGATACTCTTCGGGAGGAGTCAAAAACGTAATGGCTTCACCCACATTATTTGCTCGCCCCGTACGGCCAATACGATGCACATAATCTTCGTAGATTAACGGCACATCAAAATTGATTACGTGTGTAACATGCTCAATATCAATGCCTCTTGCTGCTACATCGGTAGCCACTAAAACCTTTACGGCATCTTCTCGAAACGCATCCATTGAGTTTATACGAGTATTTTGCCCTTTGTTGGCATGTATCACTCGAATCTCTCCTTTCGGAACAACCGAGCCTTTGAGAGCCTCGAAAACTTTATCAGCAATATCTTTTGAGCGAGTAAAAATAATCGTTTTTTGTATTTCACCAGTCTTGAAAAGATACTCCAAAATATTGATTTTGGTTTGCATATTTGGTACTGTGAACATTCGTTGCTTGATGGTTTCGGCAGTTGTTGCTTGTGGCGATACCTCTACTCTGGTCGGAAATTCTAAGAATTCATACGAAAACCTTTCTACTTTTTCGGGAAAAGTAGCCGAAAACAGCAAGTTTTGCCGTTTTGTAGGAATAACCTCCAAAATACTTCGAATCTGTGGCATAAAACCCATATCCATCATTTTATCGGCTTCGTCCAGAATCATAATTTTGATGTCTTTTACTCCAATATCACCACGCAAATACAAATCCATGAATCGGCCAGGGGTCGAAACGATGATGTCAACGCCCGCTTGAATGGCTTCGATTTGAGTTTTAGGGCCAAGACCGCCATAGAGTGCGACATGACGAATATCGGTATATTTTGCAAGTTCGCCTACTGCTTTATCAATCTGAATCACCAACTCACGAGTGGGTGCGAAAATCAAGCAGCGAGGTAATTTGCCTTGTGCATATTTTACTTTCATCAAAATTGGCAAAAGATATGCAGCTGTTTTGCCTGTACCCGTTTGAGCGATTCCTAAAACATCATGCCCTTGTAACGTTAAGGGGATAGTTTTCTGCTGAATCGGTGTAGGTATGGTATAACCAGCGTCTGCTACTGCATTCAATAACTGACGATTAAGCTCAAATTGCTCAAATGTATTTTCTATTTCTTCCATAAACCCCATCCAACCCTCCTCATGAGAGGGCCTATTTACAATTTAATTGGTAATTTTTAATTCTTTAAATGTCCCTTCTATACTTTCATCAAAGCCAGAAGTATATTTTGCCCAAAATCGAATTTTTGTAACTCTCTGATTATCAACACGTTTATTTAAGAAAAAGTTACAGGCTTCGGCTTGTGTGGTTACTTTTTGATTGATAAATACACCTCCACGCAAGATTTTATCTATTACTCGGAAATTTTCTTGGCGACCGTTTTCGTAAGTGACCAAACAATATAAATAAGGCGGTTGGAAAAATAACCTCGCCAGTTTTCCTTTTATACTATAATTGATTTTTGCAGAAAAACGAATCGGATTCGCTGATTTTGGTAACTGAATATCTTCGCTTAGTTTAAATTTAATAGTTGATAAGTCGTTATATGTCAGACCTTTAAGTACCTTATTTCTCTGGAATAGATAAAACGTATCTTGCTGAATTATGGTTGTATCGGTCAGTGTGTAATTTCTTAAAAGAGCTTCGCTTAAATCGGTTTCTACCCAAAATGGATTTTGCTCTCGAAATGCTTCGGTGCGAAACAACACAAATTCAGGAGCTGTTGCTGAAAGATATTTCTCGCCATTTTTTTTCATCAACCAATCACTATTAGCTTGATAAGATTGTATGATTGGTCGTGGATTATAATTTAGTTGATTGAAATAAATGTGTGAAATCTGGTGCGGAACAATATCAATACTGGCATCTTCTACTTTAGCCAATAAGTCTTTTGGTAACTTAACTGGAGAGTTTTTAAAATTATCATTGTATTCGTAAGTAACCAATCTTTTTAGGTAATTCACAGGATTTTTCTGTTCCAAAATTTCAAATAAATCTTTTCCTGAAAAACCTTTCTCTGAAATTTTCTTGGAAATACTCGTTGGCGGATAAGTCAGCAAATAACCTTTGAGTGTCTTTTCTCCAATATAAAAACGAATCAACTGAGTAGCTAATAATTGTAGGCACAAAACAGCTAAGAACATTCGCCCAGCCCCAATTTTATACGAATTTTCGGTAAATAAATAAATCAAAGCGGCCAACGGAGGCATCAATAAGAAAAAACCGAAAATATTATAAGCACCAACGGCCGTATGGGCTTGTTTGAAACCCAAAAACCAAGCAAGGGCAATGAGCAAATATAAGTAAACACCCTCGAAATTTTTCTGAAAAATAGACCGAAATGACTTGAAGATAAAAGCTAAAACCACCAACACAATCAATGCTTCGAAAAACAGTAAAGAAAGCAATTCTTTGGTACTCAGAAGCATGGCAGCCATTGCGTCTTGGTAAGCATCAATAATTTTTAGACTGGCTTCAAGATACGCTGGAATATCTACGTGCAAAATAAACGAAAGTGCATAAGTCAATACAATTTGGGCAACCCAACAAACAATGACTGTACGGAATGTAAAAGCTTTAATCAACCAAAAATATAGCAACGAAGCCGCAAAAAGACCATAAACGATAATACTTAGATTGACTTTTATGTAGAAAATGAGTACTGAAATTAGAACTACTAACAATAAAGCAACCGAATTACGAGTGCGAAGTGCATAAAGCAACCAAAACAAAAAGAAATAGAAAAAAGTAAATGAAGTATCAGAAATAAAGCCCCATGGCATTAAAATCAACAACGATGCAACTGCCACAATCCACCAATTTTTACCTGCCTTCTGAAAACAATATTTAATGATAATAATGTAATTGAGTAGCGTAAAAACTTCGGCTGCAACCAACACCCAGATCGGGACACTTTTGGGTAGAAGTCCAGTATTGAGATAACCCAATGGGCCGTAATTAAATATAAAATCACGCCCAAAAACAAAGCCTTTATCAATCGCCATCACGAGCGACTCGTGCCATGAAGCATCAATATTGAACCCCGCATAACCCGCTGGCAACGATAATGAGAAATAAATAATACAAAATAAAAGTAGAAATAAAGTCTGCCGATTAAAGAAGTTTGTCGGTACTGATTGCATTGATTATAATAAATAAGACGTGAGACAATAGACACGAGATATGAGAAAAGGCATTCTTCTTTTGTCTATTGTCTAATATCTTTTGTCTAAATATCTGCAAAAATAGCTTAAATAACCGCCAAAAACTGGCTTTTGAAGATAAATATTTCTAATTCAGCCGTGGGTCGGTTGGGTAATTTGATAAAACTTTGTATTGTCCACCCATGCGTTTCAGTACTTCACGCCAAAAACTTTTGCTTGGTGTTTCAAAAATCAAACTGGCATCGGTATCTGATACTATCCAAGAATTTTGTTTTAGTTCACCTTCTAATTGCCCACCCGACCAGCCCGAATAGCCAATAAAAAGTCGAATATCATTTTCAGCGATTTTGCCAATATTCACCAAAGTCTTTACTTGGTCGAAGTCACCCGACCAAAAAATACCATTACCGATATCAATCGCTCCTTCAATTTCATTGCCTAATCGATGAATAAAATGTAAAGTATTCTGCTCAACTGGACCGCCCAAATAAAGGGGCAGATCGCCATAAACATTTTCCATTACATCATCCAATTTTAGATTTGTCAACTGATTAAGTACCAAACCAAAAGCTCCTTGCTCATTATATTCGCAGAGCAACACTACACTTCGCTCGAAGTTTTTATCGCCCAAGAATGGTTCTGCTATTAATATTTTTCCTTTCGACAATTCCATAGAAACGCTAAATTTTTGAGCAAAATAGTGGATAATTATCAAATATTCTACAAAAAACAAAGGTTGCTCACAAAAATTGTAAGCAACCTTTTGATATTTTAGTAGGATGGTATTCGGTATGAATATTACTTCTTCAAAATCATTTTTTGAGTCAATGGCTTATTACCCACTCTTTGTACACGTACTGCTAATTCAGTAGCTGGAAGATTTTCTGGTAGTTGATACGCTCTGCGTAAATCTTTTACTAAACCTTCTTTATGCATGATTGTTGAGCCATCTTGATTTGTTACATCTACGGTGATTTGCTCATTTTCGTTCATTCCACCTAATTTCAAGAAATATTCTCCCTCAGTTGGGTTAGGATAAACACCAATCTCAGCTTTAATATTACGGCTTCTTGCAAGTGTAAATAAAGTACCACTTGACAAATCAGTTGAGGCTGAAAGCTTTGAATCTTCCAAAACATCCCAAGTACCTCTTTTCAAATAAGCTACATCTTCTAAGCCAAATTGACTATTTACAGAAACTTGTGCCGAAGCTTTCACTGATTCTGATTTCAAAGTCCAGTATTCATTTTCATTAATTGTCTCAACATTTTCTGAAACTTGACCAGAAATATTCAATGGGCTTTTGTATAAATATGTTGCAGAAAGTGTTTGATTTTCTGAACTGCGAGCAACTTTAAAAGAACGGAAGTTAGTACCATCGCCCAACGGGAATTCAAAAGCTTCACTACCTTCTTTTTTTACTACACCTCTTACGTGTGAGAAATCAGAAGCACCATTATGTTTTGCATCTACTGAAAATACTAATGGGTTTATTGATGAAGATTCAATTACGCCACGACGAAATGAAATAGTTTCATTTATACGAAGTGGAGTTTCGAGTTTCACATCATTATCCAACATTAGTTGGCCGAATGAAAGCTCGTTTTTACTTTTAATAAGTTGAGTTCCGTTACCATCAAAAACGGCTACACCTGTTGATTGAACCGAGCTAAGGTTTTCTAAGTTTTTTTGGAAATGGACTCTACCGTTATTAGTAATTTTGCCTTCATTTACTACATCGGTATTGAAGCTCACAACTGCACCCTCGCTTACGTAGAAGTCTGTGCTATTGACAAACTGTGCATTAACATGGCCAGCCAATAAGCAGACGCCAAGTAAGTAGATGATTTTTTTCATATATTAATACGTTTATCTTGTTTTCCTGATATAAAGGTAAATACTTGTTTTAATAAGAAAAAACTTTCTTATTAAATTTTATTTAATGGTCAACAACGTCTTAATGAGTGGTTGTTGGGGATTTTATTAAGAATTTTCCGATGCTTTCTATAATAAAACTAAGCAATTATCATTCCATACACAGGCATTTGGCTATAATTCTGTTGAATAATAGCCTTTATAAACAATATTTTTTATTTAACGGTAAATAAAAAATTGGCATGTGATTGTTAGGAAGATTGAGCGGTTTTTGAAAACGCTTAATACAATTTTACTCGATTTACCAAAAACGCCCAAACAAGAGCTAAAATTGCCACTATTGAAAATGCAAAAGGAAGACTTACGCTTTTTGAGATAAATCCAATCAAAACTGGACCCGCCAAAAAACCTCCCATGCTGAAAGTATTCATGGTGGCTAAACCTGCACCTTTGGCCATCCCTGGCACACGAGCCGCACTACCATATAATATAGGAGCTCCGCAAGATACACCCGCACCTACGAGCGTAAAACCCAAAATGGCCGTGATGGTGTAAGGAAAGATAACGGCCAACGTAATTCCCAAAGCGGCGATGATTCCACCTGTGCGAAGAACAGCATTACCTCCAAAACGAGGAATGAGAGCATCGCCCACGAAACGCCCCAACGACATAAACATTGAATAACCAGCCAAACCCCAACCAATGAAATAATCATCGGTCTGAACGATATCTCGCATATAAACAGCAGTCCAGTCAGCCATTGTGCCTTCGGTTACATTAGTGCATAGGCTTATCAGAATCATTAATAGTAAAGCTCCTTTTGGGAGAATAAATTTTGCTTGACCACTTTCTTCTTCAGTAATTTTTTCTTCGTGAATACCTAAAATTGTTGGTCGGAGTAACAGAACCAAAGCCGTAATCACGCCAGCGATGACCGCCATCTGCAAAACTGGCTCGATTTTCATTCCAAGCAAAATACTGGCGGCAATTGAACCAAACATCAGCCCAGCACTGAACATTCCGTGGCAAGTTGACATAATATTGATGCCATATTGATGCTCAAGGCTCGTTACGCAAGTGTTCATGGCCACATTTGTAACCGAAAGACACATTCCTACAATTATAAGACTAAAAGAAGTAAGAGGCAACCAACTTGCACCAACTGGACAAACGAATGTCGTAGCCAGTAAAATCAGCCCAATAATAGTTGTATTGAGCATTCCGAAGCGATTGATGAAGAAAGTCGAAAACGGGTTCATGGCCGTTGCTCCGATAGGAAAACTTAGCAGTAGTAAACCAAGTTGGGCATCGTTTAAGTCAAATTTTTGTTTGATATAGGGAATTAAAGTTGCCCAATTCCCAAATAAAAAACCCACCGAAATAAAGACCATACCAATGGCCAAACCCTGTCGATGGGTAAAAAAAGTACGTAAGTGAGTAAGCATTATAAACAATATAGTAGCACAAGTTTCTAACTTGTCAGTTGAAGCGATTATATTAATGGAGTTCTTTTTGGCTGTTAAAATATGGCACGCTGATGAAACCGATATTTCATAACGCTGATTTCCACAGATTTTTGTTTAATCTGCGGAAATCATAAACAAACAATCTATAAAATCTATCCTATGATTTCTTTGATTTTCTGATAGGTAAGTCCTTCGTAGTTAGTGATGTAATCATCGCAAACTGGCAATTCTTCCTTTTTATATGTCGAAAGTACTCCCACAACTTTTGCACCTGCGGCTTTTCCTGCGGTTACTCCTGAGAATGAATCTTCAAAAACTACGCACCTTTCGGGCGAAATATCTAAGTTTGAGGCCGATTTTAGGTAAACTTCTGGATTTGGTTTGTGTGTACTTACGTCTTCGCTGGCGAGTAATGACTGCATTTTATCTCGTAAAGGCAATTTACTCAGAATCATTTCCATATTTAAGTAAGGAGCAGAAGTTGCGATGCCCGTTTTAACGCCATTGGCTTTTAGGTCTTCGATAAACTCAATTAAACCAGCAATTGGCTTTACATGAGCTTCGTAGATTTCACGAAAAAGAGCTTCTTTCTCAAACTCCATACGGTCGAATTCTTCGCCAACGATTTCTCTTTTAAAAAAATGTTTCAGAATATAGCTATTGCTTTTGCCATACATGTGAGCAATAAATTCCTCTTCACTTGATGCGATTCCGTGTTTATCAAGATATGCTTTCCAAGCAAGTGAGTGATAAGGGTTTGTGTCGCAGATGACACCGTCCATATCAAAAATAACTGCGAAAGATGTTTCCAATTTTCTTTGGGGAGGTTTAAGTTTTATTTTGCAAAAATACGGTATTTCGGAGCGTATTTTTATCTTTTGATTTGCTAAAAATAGTACTGGATTGATAAATGTTGATTGAAAGTCCTTATTTTTGCTTTAAATTGCCATCATTCACATTCCGATAAACAACCTTCCGATGCCCCTTACATTCAACAAAAAGCTACTTCTTGTCTTGCTTTTTACAATAATCTGTTTTGATATTTTGGCTCAAATAAGTGTTAGCTTTCCTACTAATAGAATTGTTTTTCAGCGAAACAACGACAATATAGGTTTTGTGAATATTATTGGTAATTATTCGGAAGATATTGATAAAATCGAGGCAAAGCTTACTCCAATCGTAGCAGGGCAAGGTGTAGAGACTGACTGGACATTAGTACAGGATAAACCAAAAGCAGGGTATTTTGCAGGAAAAATACAAGGACAAGGCGGTTGGTATAGACTTGATATTAGGGCTATTAAAAACAATAACACAATCAAAACAATAAGTATTGAAAAAGTAGGAATTGGCGAGGTTTTTATCGCTCTGGGGCAATCAAACGCCCAAGGAATACCCAATTATGGAGCAAAAGGAGCAACAGATGATAGAGTAAATGCCATTAATTTTCAGAATAGTAATGTTTTAGATCCACTGCCAGAAAATCTTAATTTTGTACAATTGAGCGATAACGTAAATGTAGCTCCTCAGGGCGATGGACCTTGGTGTTATGGTGAATTGGGCGATAGGCTCGTACGGAGACTAAATGTGCCAGTGGCGTTTTTTAATGAAGGACTTTTGCTGGTTTCGGTCATTAATTGGAGAGAAAGTGCCGAAGGGAAACCAACTTTCAATTTTGTTTTGGATGTTGGCGGCCGTTTTCAGTTACCGAACGGCTTGCCTTATGTCAACCTCAAAAATACACTACAGTATTATGGTGCTTTAATGGGCGTTAGGTCGCTGCTTTGGATTCAAGGCGAAACCGATAATTCGCCAAATAGGCTTTCGGCTGATGCTTATTCTACTAATCTTCAACGTGTGATTGATATTTCAAGAAATGATTTCGACGAAAACCTTACCTGGATGGTAGCTCGAACTTCGGTTACATACTTAGCTCCATCGAACCCTGAAGTCATTGGCGGACAAAATCGAGTAATCAATACAGCGGGGAATAATGTTTTTGCGGGGCCATTCACTGATAATCTGCAAATTCCACGCATTGATAATGTGCATTTTCAGAATGTTCCTGGTAATATGGGAATTTCGCTTTTAGCCGAAAACTGGGATAAATCACTGGACGATAATTTTTTCAGAAATTCCCGACCAATTTTGGCAAAATCAATCATCGAACCCGAAATCAACTGCGATGCAAACAATCGAGTAAGCATCAAACTACCTGAAGGATTAAGAAGCTACGAATGGTCGAATAATGCCAAAACAAATCAAATTACGGTCGATAAAGGCACTTTTTCGGTAGCGGTAAAAGACCTTAGAGGCAATAAATTACTCGTTCCGAGTATCAATACCAACTTGATTTATCCTTCACAAAAACCAGTAATTACGGCCGATAAAAGTCTGGAATTTTGCACTGATGGCTCCAACAAAGTTGAACTAACAGCTAATATTTCGGGGGCAAAGTCATACATTTGGAGTTCGGGAGAAAGTACACAGAAAATATCAGTCGGTAATACTGGTGAGTTTACAGTAAGGACAAAAAATGATTTTGGTTGCGTTTCGGAGGTTTCAGACAAAGTATCTGTGAAAGCAAATCCGCTTCCTTTACAACCTAAAATCACGGTCTCGCCAGCCAGTAGCGTTTGTGAAGGTGAAAGTATTACACTTTCAACAGATATAACTCAAAATATCTTTTGGAGCGATAATAGCACTTCACCAAATATAAAGTTAAGCCGTATTGGAGTTTATGAATTATCAGCAAAAACAAAGAGCGATGCAGGATGCTTCTCAACCGTTTCTGATAAAGTTTTAGTTGAGATAAAACCGACTCCCGCTGCTCCAAAGGTTAATATTTTACCTGCAAATAATATATGCAGAGGCGATACCATCAAACTTTCGGTCGATAATAATAAAATACTTTGGAGTAATAATGATACTACCAAACTATTGAAATTAACAGAAATAGGTACTTACCAACTTTCTGTAAAGATAAATGATAATTTTGGTTGTGTTTCTCCATCAACAGTACTGCCAACTTTGAGTATAAACCCATCTCCCCAACAACCAACAATTGCCCAAACAGGTCTTTTTAACTTAACCACTTCGAGTTCAGATTTGACTACAAACGATCAGTTTGAATGGAAAAAAGATAAGGTAATTTTCTCAAGAACAACAACTCAGAATCTGAAAGTTTCTCAAGATGGAAATTATCAAGTTTCAACAATCAGAACTTATCAAGCACCTAATAATCAAACCATTAACTGTTCTTCTATTGCATCAAATGTGCTTGTTTTTAAAGCAGCAAATAGCCTTATTTCGGTATATCCTAACCCTGCCAGTGACCTAATATATATTGATACGAAAGAAAATATCAAGAACGTAGAAGTGAGTATCTATAATCTTTTAGGAAAACAAGTTTTAAAATTTAGAGCTAATGATACCTCCGAGCGAATAGAAACCGACTTAAAGAGCTTAGAAAAAGGTTCTTACATTATCAGAATCAAAGGTGATGGCATCGAAGATTCATCACGCTTAATTATCCAAAAATAACGAAACTATATTACCCCAAAATTGGTTAAATTAGTTCGAGCTATTCTTTAAAAACTGAATGAATAATACCCAAAATACACATCATACCGACGTCGAATCTCTTGACCCAAAGCAGTACATCATCATCAAGGGAGCAAAAGTAAATAATCTCAAAAATATTGATGTGGCAATTCCCCGCAACAAACTCGTAGTAGTCACGGGGCTTTCGGGAAGTGGCAAATCTTCTTTGGCATTCGATACACTCTTTGCCGAGGGGCAGCGTATGTATGTTGAAAGTTTGAGTTCGTATGCTCGTCAGTTTTTGGGTCGAATGGAAAAACCCGAAGTCGATTATATCAAGGGCGTCTCGCCAGCGATTGCCATCGAACAAAAAGTTGCTACTAAAAACCCTCGCTCAACGGTTGGTACAACTACCGAAATTTATGATTACTTAAAACTTCTCTTTGCCCGTGCGGGTATTACCTACTCGCCTGTTTCGGGGCAAGAAGTGCGAAAAGACACTGTAACCGATGTTGTAAATTTTATTCTTTCGCACGAAGAAGGCACACGAGTAATGGTTCTAACGCCTCTGAAAGTAAAAGAAGGCCGAAAAATAGAGAAAGAATTAGAGCTTTTACTTCAAAAAGGCTACACTCGTATTGTAGTGGATGGCGAAATAAAGCAAATCGAAGAATTACAAGAAGCCAAAACTAAGCTTTCGCCCGAACAAGATTTAGAAATTCTGATTGACCGAAACGTAGTAAAACACGATGATGAAGATACGCAATTTCGCTTCTCAGATTCGGTTCAAACTTCATTTTTTGAGGGAGAAGGCGAGTGTATTGTTGATATTATTACGACAAACGCCGAAACTGGCGAACGCCACACTATTCGCAGCAAATTTTCTGATAAATTTGAACTCGACGGAATAGCATTTGAGGAGCCAAGCGTAAATCTTTTTACTTTCAATAATCCTTACGGTGCTTGTAAACGCTGCGAAGGTTTTGGAAAAGTGTTGGGAATTGACCCAGAATTAGTCATTCCAGACAAAAATCTATCCGTTTTTGAAGGAGCTATTGCTCCGTGGCGAAGCGAACGCATGAGCGAATGGCTTGCTCCTTTGCTCAGAAATGGCATTCGTTTCGACTTTCCGATTCATCGCTCATACAAAGACTTAACTCCCGAACAACAACAATTACTTTGGACGGGTAACGAATATTTTCAAGGGCTTGATGCTTTCTTTGCTGACATCGAAAGCCAAGTACATAAAGTGCAATACCGTGTGATGCTTTCTCGCTACCGTGGCCGAACAGATTGTCCCGATTGCCGAGGTTCACGCCTACGCAAAGATGCTGGTTACGTAAAAATCGGTGGTGCATCAATCGTTGATTTGGTTTTGATGCCGATTTCGGATTTGGCAGTTTTCTTCAAAAATTTAGAATTGCCTGATTATCAGAAAGCCATTTCTAAAAGAATCTTGATAGAAATAAACAGCCGACTGGAATTTATGGAGCGAGTTGGGTTGGGATACTTAACCCTCAATCGTCTTGCTTCAAGTCTTTCGGGCGGAGAATTTCAGCGTATCAAATTGGCTACTTCCCTCGGGAGTTCGTTGGTTGGTTCGATGTACATTCTTGACGAACCAAGTATTGGCTTACACCCACGAGATACACAGCGTTTAGTAAGCGTTCTGGAATCCTTGCGAGATATGGGGAATACAGTGGTTGTGGTCGAACACGAAGAAGAAGTGATGCGTGCCGCCGACCAAATCATTGATATCGGCCCAAATGCTGGAAGACTGGGCGGTGAGTTGATTTTTCAAGGAAGTTGGGAGTCAATTATCAATTATCAATTATCAGTTATCAATTCAACCGTTTCCCACACCATCAATTTTCTTACAGGAATCGACCAAATTCCTGTACCTATTCAACGCCGAAAACCATCTGATTTTATTGAACTGAAAGGTGCAAGAGAAAACAACCTCAAAGAAGTAGATGTAAAATTTCCGTTAGGTGTCTTAACGGTTGTTACGGGCGTGAGTGGTTCGGGAAAATCGACTTTAGTTCGTAAAATTCTATTCCCAGCTATCGCTCGTTTGAAAGGTGAATACAGCGAAGAAGCTGGCAAATACGCTGGTTTGGTTGGCTCACTCGACCGCATCACACAGGTTGAAATGATTGACCAAAATCCGATTGGAAAATCATCTCGCTCAAACCCCGTTACCTATATCAAGGCTTATGATTATATTCGCCAAATGATGGCCGAACAACAACTTTCAAAAGCACGAGATTACAAACCAGCTTTCTTCTCATTCAACGTTGACGGTGGGCGTTGTGAAGCCTGTCAAGGTGAAGGTGAGCAAACCATCGAAATGCAATTTATGGCCGATGTACGTCTAAAATGCGAAAGTTGTGGCGGAAAACGCTTTAAACAGGAGATTTTGGAAGTAAAATATAATGAAAAAGATATTGCCGATATTTTGGCAATGACCGTTGACGAAGC
>NZ_LXHX01000079.1:0-2562 GCF_001649495.1 Emticicia sp. MM
TATAATGAAAAAGATATTGCCGATATTTTGGCAATGACCGTTGACGAAGCCATTGAGTTTTTTAGCACCAGCGAGCCAAAACTGGCCGATAAACTTCGCCCATTACAAGATGTAGGCTTAGGATATATTCGTTTAGGACAATCGTCAAGCACACTTTCAGGCGGTGAAGCCCAACGTGTAAAATTGGCCTTTTTCTTGAGCAAAGGCAATGCCGATAAAGGCAAAACGCTTTTCGTATTCGATGAACCAACTACGGGTTTGCACTTCCACGATATCAAGAAATTATTGAAAGCCATCAATGCCTTAGTTGACCAAGGTGATACCGTAATTATTATCGAGCATAATATGGAGGTAATTAAATCGGCTGACTGGATTATTGATTTAGGACCAGAAGGTGGTGAAAAAGGCGGTTATTTGACATTTGAAGGAACACCCGAAGAAATGGTTAAACTCGAAGGAAATTATACAGCTTATTTTTTGAAAGGGAAAGTATAACAATCTGACTATAAACAACATTTTTACCTTTTTGCTGATTCATAAATTTGATTAATTTTGAAGAATCTTCAACCTAAGGTAAAAATGTTTTCATCAGAATTAATCGGCCACCTACATCCACTCATCGTACATTTACCCATCGGCATTCTGATTTTTGCCTATATAATGATGGTTCTTCAGTCGATTCAAAAATCAGACATGGAATCGGCTATTCATTTAGCTTTTCTTTTAGGAGCAATCTCATCGCTATTTGCGTGCGTAGCGGGTTGGTTATTGGCTCAATCGGGTGACTATGAGACCGATGCTATCTTTAAACATCAATGGACTGGTATCAGCACTGCTATATTTAGTATGCTGGCTTATTTCATAAAAAAATATAGGTGGATTTTAGCCACTCTTAACATCATTTTACTAACAATTACGGGGCATTTAGGCGGAAATCTCACGCATGGTGAGGATTATCTTTTTTCTTCTCAAAGTAAAACTCCAACCACAACAGATAGTACAACAATCGCTTCATTTGAAAATAATGATACCACTCAAAAAAACAACCAAACGCTCGTACGAAGGTCATTTGTTTACAGAGATAAGGTTGTGCCGATTCTGAAAACTAAGTGCTACAATTGCCACTCTGCCAGCAAAAAGAAAGGTGGTTTACGCTTAGATACAGAAACATTTATAAAAAAAGGTGGTAAAAATGGGCAAATTCTACTCGCTGGAAATCCAAGCAAAAGTACCTTATTTACTCATCTGATTTTACCAGAAGATGATGACAAACACATGCCCCCAAAAGGGAAAACGCAACTTACCAAAAGTGAAATTTCGGCTATCCATTTTTGGATAAAAAAAGGAGCATCTTTCGCAGAAGAAATAGAAACCATCACGAATGAAAGTAATGTAACACCTATACCAAATTTAGCCATTCCCAATTCAAAAATCACTTCTGAAGAAATTACCAATATTCCTGTAAGCGAAAACGAAACTGACAAAAACACTGAAGTAAAATTACTCAGTCAGAATACGGAAGCGGCAAGCCCAGAAATTCTGGAAAAGTTAAAGCAACGAAATATCGGAATTGCTCATTTAGGTGATGGTTCAAATTACCTTTCGGCAAATTTTGTAAACGTCCGAAATTATCAACCATCCTTATTAGATAATTTAGAAAATATTACTAATCAACTTGTTAGGCTTCGACTCAGTAACCAGCCTATCAACGATGAGGCTGTTAAAAAAATCGCTAACTTTAAGAATCTAACGAGATTAAATCTCGAAAATACACGAATTTCCGATGTGTCTTTGGAGTATTTGAAAGCATTACCCAAGCTTCAACAACTCAATTTATATGGCACAAATATTACCGACAAGGGCTTGGCTGTTTTGACAAAATACCCTAATCTGAAAGTGATTTATTTATGGCAAACCAAAGTCAGTAAATCAGGTATTGAACAATTAAAAAAGTCATTGCCAAGCTTACAAATTGAAACTGGAGAGTTTCAATTCGCAAAACCAGATACGAATAGAAATATCAGATAAGTGTTTATTTTTTGTTTCTAACGATATTTAGTGCTTACAGCACATTTTCTCTAATCAATGAAAAACAATTATTGAAATTTAAACTACTTCGTCATGAGTTTTATATCGGTAGAAATAAGCGAAAAGTAGAAATTACTGCTCCGTCAGGAGCTATACCAACAACAATACTAATTCACACATAAATAAAAGTTTACTACCGATACATAGTGCTTACAGCACATTTTCTCTAATCAATGAAAAACAATTATTGAAAATAAACTACTCCGTGAGGAGTTTTATATCGGTAGAAATAAACGAAAAGTAAAGATTACTGCTCCGTCAGGAGTTATACCAAAAGCAACGCTAATTCACAAATAAATAAAATATGATATTTTCTATTAATCCTAAATATTAAACTACTCCGTCAGGAGTTTTATATCGGTAGAAATAAGCGAAAAGTAGAAATTACTGCTCCGTCAGGAGTTATACCAACAACAATGCTAATTCACAAATAAATAAAATATGATATTTTCTATTAATCCTAAATATTAAACT
>NZ_LXHX01000080.1:0-3991 GCF_001649495.1 Emticicia sp. MM
AAACGAAAAGTAGAAATTACTGCTCCGTCAGGAGCTATACCAACTGCAATGCTAAAACACACCTAACAAAATGGCTAATACTTTCACACAAATACATCTGCATTTAATATTTGCAGTAAAATTTAGACAAAACCTCATTCAACGAGAATGGAAAGATAAACTTTATAAATACACAACTGGAATCATACAAAACAATGGTCATAAAGTTTTGATTATTAACGGAATGTCCGACCACATTCATATTTTAATCGGATTTCGCAGTACCCAAACTCTTGCTGATTTGATGCGAGATATTAAACAAATGACCTCTCTTTGGATAAATGAAAATAAATTAACTAAAAGTAAATTTGCTTGGCAAGAAGGTTATGCCGCATTTTCTTACGGACAATCTCAACTACCAATTATTATAAAGTATATTGAGAATCAAGAAGAACATCATAGAAAAAGAACATTTTTAGAGGAATATAAGGAATTTTTAAACCTATTTGAAGTTTCATTCGATGAAAAGTATATTTTTAAGGAACCTGAGTAAATTGGTTTAGCTCCTACGGAGCATTTCGAATTTAGAAATAATATTTGCTACCGATATCTAACTCCTAACGGAGTACTTACACAGCACTGATTGCAATCACTTTACAATCATAATAAAGAAATCAAAAATTATTATTCAATAAATTCAATCATGAAAAAATACCTACTATTACTCGTTGCTTGTATTTATTTATGGTCATTCAAACCAAGTGGGCATCAGCTTTCCGCCCCCCCTAAATTACCTGAAGATGTAGCCATTGCCTATAAAAACTTACCTACAACCTTAGACTATAATCTTCATGTAAAACCAATTTTATCAGATAAATGCTTTGCTTGCCACGGCCCAGACAAAGCCAAACAAAAAGCAGGCCTTCGATTAGACTTAGCAGAAGCTGCTTACGCCCAACTTCCCGAAAGCCCAGGGAAAGTGGCAATTTCACCCAAAAATTTAAAGAAAAGTGAGGTTTTTCATAGAATAGTCTCGAATGACCCAACTTACGTGATGCCTACACCCAAATCACATTTGAGCTTATCGGCCTACGAAAAAGCGGTTATCATCAAATGGATTGAAAATGGTGCAGTTTATCAACCTCATTGGGCTTTCGTGAAACCACAAAAAAGAGCAATTCCTTGTCTTAAAAATACGCTTGCTTTTTCTCCCATTAATCAAATTGATAATTTTATTTTCAGTCGCTTAGAACAAGAAGGTTTGTCGGCCTCAAAAGAGGCTTCAAAGGAAATTTTGCTGCGTCGTTTGTCTTTTGATTTAACTGGCCTGCCCCCAACTCTCGAAGAAATTGATGTTTTTTTGGATGATAATAGCCCCAATGCCTACGAAAAACAAGTAGATAGGTTACTAAATTCGCCACATTATGGTGAAAAAATGTCCACTGATTGGCTTGATTTAGCTCGCTTTGCCGATTCTCATGGTTATACTGTTGACCGACTTCGAGATATGTCGCCCTACCGTGATTGGGTCATTCGGGCTTTCAACGAAAACATGCCTTATAGCAATTTTATCCACCAACAACTGGCTGGCGATTTGTTTCCATCACCCACCAAAGATATGCTCATTGCTACGGCTTTCAATCGAAATCATCCGCAAAATTTGGAAGGAGGTATTGTAGAAGAAGAATTTCAAACCGAATATGTCATGGACAGAACCAATACTTTTGGTGATGCTTTCTTGGCGATGTCGGTTGGTTGTGCCCGATGCCACGACCATAAATATGACCCAATTTCACAGAAAAATTATTACGAATTATTCAGTTTCTTTAATAATATAAGAGAAGCTGGTCAGATTTCGTGGAATGATGACCTACCCACTCCTACCCTACTTTTACCGACTGCTGAGCAAGAAAAAGTAGTCGATTTCATTAAAAATTCCATTGCAGAACAAGAACAAAAAGTAATTGAAGCGAAAAATTCAGCTACAACAGATTTTGAAAAATGGTTAGAAAATAAAGAATATCAATCACTATTAAACAATGCTTTGCCACAAGCTAACTTACAAGGATTTTATACCTTTGAAGATTCACTTCGAAACAGTGTAAATCCTAAACAAAAAGGCGTGATGCGACGTGATGCCGGAACTCTTGATAAACCTACTTTCGAGCAAACCACCAAGGGTCAAGTGCTGCTTTTAGATGGCGATGTCTATGCCGATTTAAAAGATGTAGGTGTTTTTCGAAAGTCTGAGGCTTTTACGGTTGGTATGTGGGCCTACATTCCGAAGGAAATGAAAGATGGTGTGATTTTCCATAAAAGCAATGCCGAGCGTTTGTATAATTTCAAGGGCTACCACTTATTTCTACGAAATAATAAGTTAGAAATTACGATGGCTCACACCGCTCCTTCAAATGCCATTACAAAATTAAGTTTGAAAGACGCTCCTCGTGATAAATGGGTACATTTGTGCATGACCCACGATGGCTCTGCCAAAGCCAACGGTTTCAAACTCTATCTTGATGGAGAAGAAATGACCATGGAAACCGTCATCGACCAATTATATAAAGACATTATTTTTTACTCAAAATCAGAGCCAGCATTGCAGATTGGCGGCTGGTGGCGTGGATTGGGTTTTAAAGGAGGAAAAGTTGACGATGCCATAGTTTACAGCCGAGCTTTAACGCCATTTGAAATAAAAATCTTAGCCAAAAAGGCTGATTGGGGCAATATTTCGAATAAATCTTCAAGCGAATTAAACGCCCAAGAAAAAGCGATTTTGAAAGAATATTACCTTTCGGCCATCAATCCAACAGTTTTATCGGCACAAAAAGAATTACAAAAACTCCGAACGGCTTTATCTGATTCGAGCGAAAAAATTGCCGAAATTATGATTATGCAAGAAATGCCTAAACCAAAGGTTACTCACTTGCTACATCGTGGACAATATGATGCTTTGGGTGAAGAAGTAAAACCTAATACCCCGAAAGATATTCTATCATTTCCTGCCAATTTACCTAAAAATAGACTTGGTTTGGCTCAATGGCTTACCGATGAAAATAATCCGCTTACTGCAAGAGTAGCAGTAAACCGATTCTGGCAAAATTTCTTCGGTACAGGCATTGTAAAAACGACTGAAGATTTTGGGAATCAAGGCGAAATGCCGAGCCACCCCGAATTACTTGATTGGTTGGCTCTAAATTTTCAAAAAGATTGGGATGTAAAGAAACTCAATAAACTCATTGTTATGTCAGCCACGTATCGACAAGATTCAAAAGTAAGCAAAGAAGCTAGAGAACGTGACCCCGAAAATCGTTTGCTTTCACACGGGCCAAGCAATCGACTTTCTGCCGAAATGCTTCGTGATAATGCATTGGCAGTCAGTGGTTTATTGAATAAGAAAATTGGTGGTAAAAGCATCAAACCTTATCAACCCGATGGCCTTTGGGAAATCAATAATACCCAATATACCCAAGATTCGGGTGATGCTATTTATCGACGTAGCCTTTATATAGTTGTGAAGCGTTCTGTACCCAATCCGACTTTGGGAACATTCGATGCTCCTTCTCGCAGCTATTGTGTGGTTCGTCGACAAAAAACCAATACGCCTTTGCAAGCCCTCGTGACGCTCAACGACCCAACTTTTGTTGAAGCGGCTAAAGTGATAGGCGAAGCCATGGCCAAAGAAGCCGATACCCGAAAAGCGATTATTACTGTTTATAGGAAACTTAGTGGTAAAACTCCTTCTGAACGAGAGTTGGACTTACTCTTATCATTGCAAAAATCTGAATATGAGGAGTTTAAACAAAATCCTGATAAAACCAAAGGTTGGTTAAAAACTGGACTTTATAAAATTGACCCAGCTTTAGAAGCCGCCTCAGTAGCCGCCAATGCCGTAGTAGCAAGCACGATTTTAAACTCAGATGCAACCCTTACCAAAAGATAAAATGGCACACCATGACGATACTTTCAAACTTCATTCTCCTGAGTTTTCGGCATTGAATCGAAAGCTCGA
>NZ_LXHX01000081.1:0-5987 GCF_001649495.1 Emticicia sp. MM
TATAATGAAAAAGATATTGCCGATATTTTGGCAATGACCGTTGACGAAGCCATTGATTTTTTCAGCACCACCGAACCAAAACTGGCCGATAAACTTCGCCCCCTTCAAGATGTGGGTTTGGGTTATATTGGTTTGGGGCAGTCGTCAAGTACGCTATCGGGTGGCGAAGCACAGCGTGTAAAACTGGCGTTTTTCTTGAGCAAAGGCAATGCTGATAAAGGTAAAACGCTCTTTGTATTCGATGAACCAACTACGGGTTTGCACTTCCACGACATCAAAAAACTCTTGAAAGCCATTAATGCTTTGGTTGACCAAGGTGATACCGTGATTATCATCGAGCATAATATGGAAGTAATTAAATCGGCCGACTGGATTATTGATTTAGGCCCCGAAGGTGGCGAAAAAGGTGGATATTTGACTTTTGAAGGCACACCCGAAGCAATGGTAAAACTCGAAGGAAATTTTACGGCTGATTTCTTGAAAGGGAAATTATAGCATTATAGCCAAACAAATAAAATTGGATTGTTTATATTTGTAAAAACTTCAACGAAATGTATATCTTCAAAAATATTATTACTGTCGAAGCAGGCAAACGAAACGGGAAACCGTGTATTCGTGGCATGAGAATCACCGTAGAAGATATTTTACGGTGGTTAGCATCCGAAATGAGTTTTGATGAAATCCTTCTTGATTTTCCAGAATTGACTAAAGAAGATATTTTAGCCGCTCTTGAATTTTCTGCCAATCGAGCCAAACGAACTTTGATTGCAGCATGAAAATTGTTATCGACCAAAACATTTCTTTTCGTATAATTTCGCATATTAATCATCTCTTCACTGAAGTTGCACACATTCGCACACTTGGTTGGACTGATGCACCTGATATTGTCATTTTCAGAAATGCTAAACAACAAGGTTTCGATGCTATTTTGACTTTAGATGAAGATTTTGACAATATAATTCTTGAAAATTCACCTCCACCAAAAAATTCTATGGTTGCGAGTCCGAAACTGCTCAACCAATCATTTAGCAAAAATTATAGTCAATAAAGTTGAAGTCATTAATGAATTCCTGAAAGATAAAGAGCTTGATTGTCTTGAAATCTACGATGGCTAACTTTTCCAAAAATACCCTCCATCCTATTTTATCTGCATAAAATCTAATTTTACTACTTTCTTTTCTGAGAAGTAAATTTGATTAATTTTGAGAAAATCTTTGTACAAAAACAAAAATGTTTCAAACAGAATTAATCGGACATTTACATCCACTCATTGTGCATTTGCCCATCGGCATTCTGATTTTTGCTTATGTAATGATGGTTGTACAGCAATTCAGAAAAATCGACATGAATGCTGCCATTAATTTAGCACTACTTCTCGGAACGATTTCTTCTGTAATGGCCTGTATCGCAGGTTGGTTTTTAGCCCAATCTGGCGACTACGAAACCGAAGCCATTTTCAAACATCAATGGACGGGCATAAGCACGGCCATTCTCGGAATTTTAGCCTATTTTCTCAAAAATTATCGCTGGATTTTGGCAACTGCAACCATCATTTGTTTGATGATATCGGGGCATTTCGGAGGAAATCTCACACACGGTGAAGGCTACTTTTTTTCTACAAAAACCGCCATTTCTGCACCCATAGATAGCACAAAAATGGCTTCTTTTGATAGCATTGATAGCACAAAAACAAGCTCTCAAAATACTGTAAGAAAATCTTTTGTGTATCGAGATAAGATTGTGCCGATTCTGAAAACAAAGTGCTATAATTGCCATTCAGCAAGCAAAAAGAAAGGTGGTTTACGTTTAGATACAGAAGTATTTATCAAAAAAGGTGGTAAAAATGGGCAAATTCTACTCGCTGGAAATCCAAGCAAAAGCACCTTATTCACTCACCTAATTTTACCCGAAGATGATGAAAAACACATGCCACCAAAAGGGAAAACGCAGCTTACCAAAAGTGAGATTTCGGCTATCCATTTTTGGATAAAAAAAGGGGCTTCTTTTGTAGAAGAAATAGAGACCATCTCTAATCAAAGGCCTTTGGAGCAAACCTTCATTCAAAATACACAGATTTCATCTGAAGCAATTGCAGATATTCCAATCATTGAAAAAGAGGATTCAAGATTAGTGGCAAATAATGTAGAGGCCATTAGTCCAACGGTGTTGGAAAAATTAAAACAACAAAACATTGGAATTACTTATTTAAACAATGGTTCAAATTATATTTCGGCCAATTTTGTGAATGTCAGAAACTATCAACCTTCATTATTAAACGATTTAGAAAGCACTAGTAATCAACTCGTTAACCTAAGATTAAGTAATCAACCAGTCAATGATGAAGCTATCAAGAAAATCACTAATTTTAAAAACCTAAAAAAATTAAACCTTGAAAATACTGCCATAACAGACGCTTCTTTAGAACATTTAAAAACATTACCAAATCTCGAACAACTCAATTTATACGGCACAAATATTACTGATAGAGGGTTGGAAGCTTTGACAAAATACCCCAACTTAAAAGTAGTTTATTTATGGCAAACCAAAGCGAGTAAATCGGGCATTGAACAATTGAAAAAGGCATTGCCCAAATTACAAATCGAAACAGGAGAATTTCAGTTTTCAAAGCCTGATACGAATAGAACGATTAAATAAGAATTTAAAGCAAGAGGTCAATCATGAAAAAATACCTACTATTACTCATTGCTTGTATTTATTTGTGGGCATTTAAGCCGAATGGGCATCAGCTTGCCGACCCCGCAAAATTACCCGAAGATGTGGCCATTGCGTATAAAAATTTACCCGCAACCTTAGACTATAATCTTCATGTAAAGCCCATCTTATCCGATAAATGCTTTGCTTGCCACGGCCCCGATAAAGCCAAGCAAAAAGCAGGTTTACGCTTAGATTTAGCTGAGGCCGCTTATGCACAACTGCCCGAAAGTCCAGAAAAAGTAGCTATTTCGCCAAAAAACTTAAAGAAAAGTGAGGTTTTCCACAGAATTCTTTCGACCGACCCAACTTACGTGATGCCTACGCCCAAATCTCATTTGAGTTTGTCGGCTCACGAAAAAGCTGTCATCATCAAATGGATTGAAAATGGAGCGGTTTATCAACCTCATTGGGCTTTTGTGAAACCACAAAAAAGGTCTATTCCTCCTCTTAAAAACACGCTTCCTTTTTCGCCTATTAATCAAATTGATAATTTTATTTTTAGTCGTTTAGAACAAGAAGGTTTGTTGGCATCGAAGGAGGCTTCGAGAGAAATTTTATTGCGTCGTTTATCATTTGATTTGACTGGACTGCCCCCAACTCTCGAAGAAATTGACGCTTTTTTGAGCGATAATAGCCCCAACGCCTACGAAAAACAAGTAGAAAGATTACTCGCTTCACCACATTATGGAGAAAAAATGGCCACGGATTGGCTCGATTTAGCACGCTTTGCCGATTCACATGGCTATACCGTTGACCGCCTTCGAGATATGTCGCCCTACCGTGATTGGGTGATTCGGGCTTTCAACGACAATATGCCTTATAGCAGTTTTATCCACCAACAATTAGCGGGTGATTTGCTTCCTTCGCCCACAAAAGATATGCTAGTCGCTACAGCTTTTAATCGAAATCACCCTCAAAATTTAGAAGGTGGCATTGTGGAAGAAGAATTTCAGACAGAATATGTCATGGACAGAACCAATACTTTTGGTGATGCTTTCTTGGCGATGTCGGTTGGATGTGCCAGATGCCACGACCATAAATATGACCCAATTTCGCAGAAAAATTATTACGAATTATTCAGTTTCTTTAATAATGTACGGGAAGCAGGTCAAATTTCATGGAATGATGACCTTCCCACGCCTACCCTACTTTTACCTACTGCTGAACAAGAAAAAGTCGTTAATTTTATCAAAAACTCCATCACCGAGCAAGAGCAAAAAGTTATCGAAACACAAAATTCAGCATCGGCAGATTTTGAAAAATGGCTTCAAAATAATGAATATCAATCATTGACCAACAATACTTCACCACAAGCTAACTTACAAGGATTTTATACGTTTGAAGATTCACTCAGAAATAGTATCAACCCCAAACAAACGGGCGTGATGCGTCGTGATGCAGGTACGCTCGATAAACCAACTTTCGAGAAAACCTCTAAAGGGCAAGTCTTACTCTTAGATGGCGATGTCTATGCCGATTTAAAAGACGTGGGTGTTTTTCGGAAATCTGAGGCTTTTACGGTTGGTATGTGGGCCTACATTCCGAAAGAAATGAAAGATGGTGTGATTTTCCATAAAAGTAATGCCGAGCGTTTGTATAATTTCAAGGGCTACCACTTATTTCTACGCAATAATAAATTAGAAATCACGATGGCTCACACCGCCCCTTCCAATGCCATTACAAAATTGAGTTTGAAAGATGCCCCTCGTGAAAAATGGTTGCACTTAAGCATGACCTATGATGGTTCGGCCAAAGCCAATGGCTTCAAATTATATCTTGATGGTGAAGAAATGGCTATGGAAACCGTTATCGACCAACTATACAAAGACATCATTTTTTATTCTAAATCAGAGCCAGCTTTACAAATTGGTGGCTGGTGGCGTGGCTTAGGTTTTAAGGGTGGAAAAGTTGACGACGCCGTAGTTTACAGCCGAGCTTTAACGCCATTTGAAATAAAAATCTTAGCAAAAAAAGCTGATTGGAGCAGTATTTCAAATAAATCATCAAGCGAATTAAATGCCCAAGAAAAAGCGATTTTGAAAGAATATTACCTTTCGGCCATCAGTCCAACGGTTTTATCGGCCCAAAAAGAATTACAAAAGCTCCGAACGGCTTTATCTGATTCAAGCGAAAAAATCGCTGAAATAATGGTTATGCAAGAAATGCCCAAACCGAAAGTTACGCACTTACTTCACCGAGGGCAATATGATGCTTTGGGTGAAGAAGTAAAACCCAACACCCCTAAAGATATTCTTGCGTTTCCTGCCAATTTACCAAAAAATCGACTTGGTTTGGCTCAGTGGCTTACTGATGAAAAAAATCCGCTCACTGCACGAGTAGCTGTGAACCGAATTTGGCAAAATTTCTTCGGCACGGGCATCGTGAAAACGACCGAAGATTTTGGCAATCAAGGCGAAATGCCCAGCCACCCCGAATTACTTGATTGGCTGGCTATTGATTTTCAGAAAGATTGGGATATAAAAAAACTCAATAAACTAATCGTGATGTCGGCCACATATCGACAAGATTCAAAAGCCACCAAAGAAGTGCGTGAGCGTGACCCCGAAAACCGTCTGCTTTCGCACGGGCCGAGCAATCGACTTTCGGCCGAAATGATGCGAGATAATGCACTGGCAGTAAGTGGCTTAATCAATAAAAAAATTGGAGGTAAAAGCGTGAAACCTTACCAACCCGATGGCCTTTGGGAAATCAATAACACGCATTACACGCAAGATTCTAGCGATGCTATTTATCGCCGTAGCCTTTATGTGGTTGTTAAGCGTTCGGTGCCAAATCCTACTTTGGGTACATTCGATGCTCCTTCTCGTAGCTATTGTGTGGTTCGCCGACAAAAGACCAATACCCCTTTGCAAGCCCTCGTGACGCTCAACGACCCAACGTTTATCGAAGCAGCCAAAGTAATGGGAGAAAGTATGACCAAACAAGCTAATATACGAAAAGCCATTATTGATATTTACCGAAAACTAAGCGGTAAAATGCCAACTGAACGAGAGTTGGACTTACTCTTATCATTGCAAAAGTCTGAATATGAGCAGTTTAAGCAAAATCCTGATAAAACTAAAGGTTGGCTAAAAACAGGACTTTATAAAATTGACCCAACTTTCGATGCCGCCGCAGTAGCCGCCAATGCGGTTGTGGCAAGTACGATTTTAAACTCAGACGCAACCCTTACCAAACGATAAAATGGCACATCACGACGATACTTTCAAACTTCATTCTCCTGAGTTTTCGGCATTGAATCGAAAGCTCGA